>CACZRA010000222.1 GCA_902783395.1 uncultured Lachnospiraceae bacterium | reverse complement strand
CGACACTGTGTATACGTTACAGATGAGTTACTCAGTCTCCGATTCCCGGGGCCGGAATAATTTCAAAAAAGGAGTGACAATTTGTCATTGTAACAGCTTGACAGATGAAATGTTGTCGAGTATTATACGATTTGCTGAATATAGACGATGGATTTCTGATGCAATTTTGATTGTGCTGGTTGATAAACGTGAAAAGGAAACACGTTTATCAATCCTTCGGACAGGATTCTTGCGAATCCTGCCAAATACGAAATCAAAATTTCTGATGCAATTTTGATTTTTGCGCAAGTAGCTCAGCTGGATAGAGCGTCTGGCTACGGACCAGAAGGTCGCGAGTTCGAATCTTGTCTTGCGCATTATCTAAAAAAAGACCTGCGGGAAACCGCAGGTTCTTTTTTTCGGGGATGATCCGTTCAGGGATAATATATTTCGGGTTGAAGAAAAGCTTTGGTATATGAGAACAGTCATAGATGTTTGACGGTATTTTAATTATGTCTTATTGTTAGAGTTATGGTTAAGCTGTTTTTATGTGAAGATGAGATCGTCATGCGTGACGGCATAAAAAAACATATTGACTGGGAGAAGGAAGGTATAGAATTCGCGGGAGAAGCCTCTGACGGAGAACTTGCCTTTCCCATGATAATGGAACAAAAACCCGATATACTCCTAACGGATATAAAGATGCCCTTCATGGACGGATTGGAGCTTTCCGAGCTTGTAAAAAAGGAACTGCCCGATATCAAGATCATCATTTTGTCCGGATATGACGAATTCGCCTATGCTCAGAAGGCCGTCTCGCTCGGCGTTACGGAATACCTTTTAAAACCTATATCTCCGGCAAAGCTGAGGGAATCCATAAGGACAGTCGCTGAAAAGATCGAAGAGGAACGGGCACTCGGAGCGTCAGAAGCCGAATGGGCAAAGGAGGAGCAGGCAGAAAGGTTTGCCATCGAGAAGAACCGCCTTTTCGAAACGTTGATAATGAACGATATGAGTACTTCTGAGGTGCTTGATAAGGTTAAAGAGCTCGGTTTATCGCTGACAGCCAGAGCATACCAGATGGCACTGATAAGCCTTACTGTCAACGGAGCAAGCGCCGATTCTTTTTCGGAAAGCAGAAACAGACTCAAGGCTGAGCTTGATGCCGAGTATGAGAGCAGGGAAGGGATTATTTTTTTTGACAGGGGGATCAACGGTTTTGCCATGCTGATAATGTCGGATGGCGATAAGGAGGCGGAAAAGCTTACTCGGGATACTATGGAGGAGGTCCAGCGCATATTGAATAAATATGATGACCTGGAATATTTCATCGGAGTAGGCGGTGTAGTTAACAGATTATCTGAGATAAGGAATACATATTATGAAGCATCCCGCGCCCTTGCCAACAGATTCCTGATGGAGGGGCTGGATGACAAAGTCGTATTTACGTTAAGGGATACGACTGATAAGACGGATATTTCCCGACGCGACGGAGAACAACCGAGGCGCGCTGATAAACTTAATATTGCTCCTGTGATCGATTCCGAAAGCCCTCATAAAGCGATCGAAAGCTTCCTGAAAACGGGAACCGCGGTTGAGGCGGAGCCTCTGCTTGATTCGATTTTTTCTGCTATAGGAGAGCAGAATATCAGCAGCCTTATCTTTCTGAATTATCTTACCATGGATATATATCTTGCGATGGCCAGATTCCTTAAAGAGATCGGATCCGATATTTCGACGGTAGATAAGGAGTGCGGTGATATAAATGAGCTTGTCACTTCTGCGAAGAGTGCTTCCGAGGTAAAGGCTTATCTGAAGAACCATCTTGATAAAGTTCTGGAGATAAGGGATTCTACGTCTGCAAAAAAATATTCCCGGCTGCTGTCAAATGCGGTTAAATATATTGATGAAAACTATGCAAATGAAGATATATCCCTGAATAAGGTTTCTTCCAACGTTAATATTTCCCCAAACCATTTTTCCACAATTTTCAGTCAGGAAATGGGTAAGACCTTTATAGAATATCTGATAGGTAAAAGAATGGAAAAAGCAAAAGAACTGCTCATGACATCGGATAAACGCAGCAGTGAGATAGCTTATGAAGTGGGGTATAAGGATCCGCATTATTTCAGCTACACTTTCAAGAAAACCCAGGGGATGACTACAAAGGAATTCCGATCCAGAGGAAAGGCTGCCGGAGAGGGCGGTAAATAATGGATAATTTCCAACGGATCAATCTAAAGCGCAGGCTGCTGGCAATGTATGCAGTTATAATCCTGCCTCTTATGATAATATCGGTGTTTCTTCTATATGAATTGAATGTATTCTGCAGATCCTATGACGCTATAGTCCGGAATGTGACTACGGCGAATAAATACAGTCTGGAATTCAAAAATGAATTTGATGCCGTTGTATATCAGATGGTTGCGCGTTCCATAACAAAGGATGAGACCGATGCTGTTGTCGGGATGAAAAATCCGGATGACCTGATCACGGATGCAGAGCAGGCATTTGAAAGTCTTTTGGACACTACAAATTCCGGACAGGCAAGGGATAAGATAGTATCCATTGAAAAGCTTCTTTCGACATTAAGAAAGAGAATGAATGATATCAACTATTCCATAGACTCCGAGGGCGGATATGAAGAGAATATGGAAAGCCTTGATACGGATATCAGAATACTGACAGAACTCATACAGGAGAGGATATCGGAGTATATATATTACGAATCGGAAAGCATGGAGCAGATCAGACAGGAGATGGATGAGCAGCGCCTCAGGGTGATGAATATGATCATGCTGTCGCTCTTTCTTGCTTTTGCCGCGTCAATAGGCTTTTATATGTTTATTTCAAGATCCATAACGGAACCGGTAGCCGATCTGGAGTTAAAGCTGCTACAGGCCCAGATAAACCCGCACTTTCTGTATAATACTCTGGATAATATCATCTGGCTTGCGGAAGACGGCAGAAAAGAAGAGGTTGAGGATATTGCTTCATCCCTTTCGACTTTTTTCCGGACTACCTTATCGGGAGGAAGGGATTTTATACAGATAAGGGAGGAACTGGATCATATCGAGGCATATCTTCACATACAAAGACAGAGATACCGGGACATCATGTCATATGAGATAGAAGTGCCTGAGGAGCTGTCGGATTATCTTATAATAAATATGACATTGCAGCCGATAGTTGAAAATGCACTTTATCATGGGATAAAGAATAAGCGTGGCGGAGGAAGCATTCTGATATCAGCAAGGGAGGAGGGGGAATACGTTTACCTTACCGTAAAGGATGATGGAATGGGGATGGACCCGGAAACCCTTTCCTATCTCAGAGGTATCATATCCGGAACGATAAAGCCTTCCGCAGATAATACGGGGTTCGGTATGTCTAATGTGGCAGAACGGATGAGGCTCATCTACGGAAACAGATGCGGTATCAATATTACCTCCGAATACGGAAAGGGAAGCGAAGTTGAGATCTATATTCCCAAAAGAACGGCAAAAGATGACTCCCGTCGAATAAAATCTAACAAAAAATATAAATAATTCAATTTTTGTTCATTTTTTATTTACAAATCGTAAAAAACAACCACTGTTTTGTGAAAATTGTGCATGGATTATATATATCAACATGGATAGAATATCATTTGTAAAATGTAAAAAGGGTGAATATCACCCGGATTTCATAAGGAGGAAAAAATGAAGAAAAAGTTACTTGGCACTCTTCTCAGTGCGGCAATGGTAATGTCACTCCTCGCAGGCTGCGGAAGCTCTGCACAGCAGGTTCAGGACGCAGCAGCTGATACTGCAGCAACAGTAGAGGAGACAGCAGAGGACACAGCTGAAGCAGTAGAGGATACTGCAGAGGAAGTAGTTGAGGATGTTCAGGACACAGCAGCTGATGCAGCTGATGCAGCAGACGCTTCAAGCGGAGATCTTATCAAGGTCGGCATCATCAACAATGATCCTAACGAGTCAGGCTATCGTACAGCTAATGACAAGGACCTTAAGGCTACATTCACAAAAGAGAACGGCTATGACGCAGATTTCTCTTACAGCCTTAAGAATGACGAGCAGATCAACTTTGCTCAGAAGTACATCCAGGACGGAGTAGATTATCTTCTCCTTTCAGCAGCTGATACAGCAGGCTGGGATTCAGTTCTTAAGGATGCTCAGGATGCAGGCGTAAACGTAATCCTCTTTGACCGTACGATCGATGCAGATCCCAGCCTCTATGCGGCTTCTATCGTATCTGATATGGACAAGGAAGGTGAGACAGCAGTTAATTGGCTTGCTGATCAGAAGCTTGACAAGTACAATGTGATCCATATCCAGGGTGTTATGGGTTCAGCAGCTCAGAAGGGCCGTTCAGGCGCTCTTGACAAGAAGGTTGCAGCTGAGGACAACTGGAACATAGTTGTTCAGCAGACAGCTGAGTGGAACGCAGAGAATGCACAGCAGATCGTTCAGTCAGTTATCGACAATGGCAAGAAGTTCAATGTAATCTATGCTGAGAACGACGACAT
>CACZRA010000221.1 GCA_902783395.1 uncultured Lachnospiraceae bacterium | reverse complement strand
TTATCATACTGTGTCTTGTAGGACAGACGGCTTGATGCGCTGCCGGTCAGGGAGTTCTCATCCTGTCCGGAATAGAGCATGTTTCCGGTCGTATCCATGATAACGACATTTGAAGTCGTGTCATTTCCGAGCTCGGTCGCAACGAAACGGGCGATATCAGCAGCCTGATCCTGGGTCATATCCTCCGGATTCTCAAGCTCCAGCATTACGGAAGCGTAGCTTTCCTTTTCCTTTGACAGAAGGGTTCCGTCATTTTCGGGAACACTTATATTGACGATCGCACGCTTTACATTGTCCATGTTGCCGAGGGCAGACTGGAACTTTGCCTCCATGAATTCCTGATATTTTTTCGTCTTGTCGGATTCGGTCGAGGAAAAGCCGCCTTCAAAAACACTGTCTATGGAGTATTCCGCGGCGGGATAGTTATTGGCTCCGAGAAGTATGACAGCATCGGTATACTGGTCCTCGAGTACGGATATAGTAAGACCGTCCTGGCTTGTCTCATAGGTAATGTCATTTTCCGTAAGGAGATCCGTTACACCGCTCGTCTCCTTTGTGGTAGAGCTTATATAGAGAGTTTTGTAGGTAGGCTTGGTAACTATCGCCACAACTACGGCGATCAGCACCATTACCCCGGCCGCAACCGAGATGATGAGTGTCTTCTGTTTGATCGTGAATTTATTCCACCATTCAAGGAATCTCTGCCATAATGCTCTGAGTCTCTCCTGTAGATTACCCATGTTCATTTCCTTTCGTAAATTGATTAAGTAAGTAAAAAAATCTGTTCACTGTTTTATTACGTACTCTTATGATGCAACTCGGATTGCTTCGTCGCTCCGCGACTTTCGCAATCCTAAGTCCACTCGGAATCCGCGCTGTCGCGCTACTTCCTCGTGTCCTACATTCGTCGAACTTCCGAAATATGCATTGCACGCAGGCGTGCATGCAATTTCGTAAGCTCTCCTCATTGTTGCATCATATCTGCATCTGCATTATTTCGCGATATGCTTCGAGGAAGCGGTCACGAAGCGCAACTGTGTACTGGAGTGCTGTCTGCGCCTTTGATTGCGCTACGGCGAGATCGTGGGTGTTTTCGGTCAGTCCCAAAGCCCACTTTATCTCTTCTTCCTCCTCCTGCTTCAGGTATCCGTTTGTCTCATTAACCTGCTTCACTGCAGCATCAAGGAAAGTACCGAAGCTTTCGTCCTCCGGGAACTTCACGGTTGACGAGCGGACTGCGGCTCCCTCGATCGCCGGTGATGACAGATTAAAAAAAGAACTGATATGAGCTACATCCATAATTTCCTCCTTGCGCCGCATTCTCTGCGGCTGCCTGAGGAGAAATCCCGAAGGGTTTCTCCGTCAGCATCGGCTTTTCTTTCAAACTATCACCTCAATTATGATCCCTGTCCGACATTGAGACCGTTCAATGCCATTTCCTTGGTTGCGGAGAAAGCTGTCGAATTTGCTTCATATGCTCTGCTTGCATCTATCATATTCGTCATCTCCGTTACGATATTAACATTGGGATAGGTTACATATCCGTTTTCATCCGCATCAGGGTGGGACGGATCGTATACCATATTCATCTCCGTCACATTATCCCTGTAGAGCCCGCCAACTTTCACACCGTTTCCGACAAAGCGGTTATATTTGCTCTGCGTATTCATCAGCACGGAGTTGAAGGATGCCACGGGATTGGATCTTTCCTGAAAGGTAACGACCTTTCTCCTGTAAGGTGTACCGTCCTTGGTTCTCGTGGTGTTGGCGTTAGCGATGTTCTCCGCAATAACGTCCATCCTGTATCTCTCGGCCGTAAGTCCCGATGAATTTATACTGAAGCTGTCAAATACCCCCATCCTTTACTCCTTTCAAATCAAAGATGCTTTCCCTGAAACCGTGCCAACCTCCCGCCCCGGGAGCTCAGGCTACTTCAGCACGGACTGGAAATGACCGAACTGGGAAGTAAGAGACTTCGTAAGTCCCTGATACATGAGCTGGTTCTGGGCCATGTATACATTTTCCGTGTCCACATCGACATTATTGCCGTCAAGCCTGTAAGAAAAAGCGTCATTGTCGGTAAAAACAACTCCACGAAGCTTTTTTACATTGATCGAAGCGACCTTCTGATCCAGGGTCTCAAACTTCGAATTCTTCAATGCCTGCTGAAGGTTTGCCGAAAATGATACATCCTGTCTTTTGTAGTGGGGAGTATCGATGTTCGCTATATTGTTTGCAATGGTCTTATTCCTCAATGACGAGGCATCAGCCGCGGATGTTATCACATCCACATAATTGAAAACATCAGAATTGATCATATCTTCCTCCCTTGATCATCCGGCATGAGGTATCCCTTCAAGCCAAAAATCAATAACTTATTATATAATACAGACATAAAATGTCAATATATAGACAGATGTATTTTGCCGGCTACTATATATTGTGTCCCTTAGCCGTGTCAGCGGTTCCCGGGTGAGCTTCTGCCCGATCTCCACGATATTCAGGCTTAATGCAAAAAGGATTTATGCTTCCATAAATCCTTTTAAGCGTAACCAAAATCCTTTTTGGGATTATTCAGTTAAATTCTCTCTACGGCATCGTACAGATCCGGATTCAAAACCTCAATATGGGTTCCCTTTACTCCTGCCGATCTTATCGCGATGATACCGGCTCCCTCGAGCTTTTTTAATGCATTTACGATAACGGATCTTGTTATCCCCTTTTCCTTTGATATCTTGGATGCTACAATAAGCCCTTCAGTCGCGTATAATTCATCAAAGACTCTTTTTACCGCAAGCTTTTCCGTAGTAGAAAGAGCACCGATCGCATCCTCTATGCCGGATTTATTCCGTTCCGAGGAAGCTTCCTCCTCGTCCAGAGACCTTTTCAGCTCAAGTCCCACGACAGTTGAGGCATATTCGCACAGTATGATGTCATCTACAGTAAACCCTCTGTTCCTTCTGAAGAATAAGAGCGTCCCGCTCCGGTCTCCGCCCATCTCCACCGGTGCGATCAGCGCTTCGGTCTCCAGCACCCCTCTGTCATCTATCCCGAGCGTATCGAGCCTTACGTTTTCTCTGGTGGAAAGGACTCTTAGCAGCCTGTCATTGATGCTGTCATCAATAAAAGCACCCTTCTTCTTGCCGAAGGCATCGGGATACATTGCTCTTTCATCACGTCCCAGTATCTTTCCCTTTGCACTGATGACACATACCGAAGAAGGAACTATACTGCCCATCAGGACGCATATATCATCAAAGGAAACCTTATTCTCTTCGTTTTCATGCAGGAGAGCTCTTATCTTCCGCGTCCTGTCAAGAAGTTCTATGCTGCTCAAAATCTCTCTCCGTCAGGATTGTATTTATTATAATACAATTTTAAAACAATTGCAAGGAAATTGTACGGATTTTAATACAATCTTCAGATTATTCTTCCTCCGGCTTCGGAACTATCTTCTTGCAGTCATCTTTGACACAGACAAGACTCTGGCCCTTTTCGACCATCATTCCGCCGCATTTCGGACATTTTACAGCTGAGGGCTTTGACCAGCTCATGAAGTCACAATCGGGAAAACCGAGACATCCGTAATACCTTCTGCCTTTTTTTGACATCCGCATTACAATGTCCTTGCCGCATTTAGGACAGGCTACACCGATGCTTTCATAATAAGGCTTTGTATTCCGGCATTCCGGGAATCCGGGACAGGCAAGGAATTTGCCATGTGGACCGTACTTAATGACCATATGTCTCCCGCATTCCTCACAGACGACATCCGTCTCTTCATCGGCGATCTTTACTTTTTCGATCTCTTTATTAGCTTTGTCTACTGCCTCCTGAAGATCCGGATAGAAATTCTCGATAACCGTCTTCCATCTCACATCTCCGGCCTCTACACCGTCAAGAAGGGATTCAAGATTAGCGGTAAATCTTTCATCCACTATCGTCGGAAACGCATCCTTCATTATCCGGTTTACCGCATTTCCCATCTCTGTGACAAAGAGGTTCCGCCCCTCCTTTGTAATATATCTGCGTGACAGGAGCGTTGTTATGGTAGGCGCATAGGTTGAAGGCCTTCCGATCCCAAGCTCTTCAAGTGTACGTACGAGCGTAGCCTCGGTAAAGTGCGGTGCCGGCTGGGTGAAGTGCTGTTTCGCATCAAGCTCCGAGGGCTTCAGCACGCTGTTTTCCGAAAGGGATGAGGAGATCACATTCTTATCATCCTTATCCTCATCTCCGTCATTATAAACACTCATAAATCCCTGGAATTTGATCTTTGAGGCACTTGCAGTAAAGATATATCTGTCCGAAGCGACTATCCTTACGTTCTCCGTGTCGTATACGGCATTTGACATACATGAAGCAACAAATCTCTTCCAGATAAGCTGATAGAGTCTTAACTGATCTCTTCCGAGTTTATCCTTCATCTCCGAAGGGGTTTTGTTGACATCAGTAGGCCTTATGGCTTCATGCGCATCCTGAACGTTGGGTCCCTCCTTAGCCTTTACCGTATCCGCTCCGAGAAGCTCTTCCCCATAGTTTTCCTTTATATATGAAGAAGCCATCTGCTTTGCTTCATCGGAAAGTCTTGTAGAGTCAGTCCTGAGATATGATATGATACCGTCCTCATACAGATTCTGCGCTATACGCATGGTTTTTGACGTCGAATAATTCAGCAGCTTGCTCGCTTCCTGCTGCAGAGTACTTGTAGTGAATGGCAGCGGGGCCTTCTTAACTCTCTCCCCTCTCCTGACCTCACTTATTTTATAGGAAGCTTTTTCGCAGAAATCACGGATCTCCTCAGCCTGAGCTTCCGTCTGTATCTCGATCTTTCCCTGAGTATCTCCGTAAAAATGTGAATTCAGCGGCTTCTTTTCGCCCTTCACATCAAATACGGCATCGATCGTCCAGTATTCTTCGGGAATAAATGCCTCGATCTCATCCTCCCTGTCACATATCAGCCTCAGGGCAACAGACTGTACACGTCCCGCGGAAAGACCTCTTTTAACCTTGGCCCACAGAAGCGGAGAGATACCATAGCCAACCAGTCTGTCAAGCACACGCCGCGCCTGCTGGGCATCCACTCTGTCCATATCTATGTCACGGGGTTCGGAAAGAGATTTCTTTACCGCATTTTTGGTTATTTCATTAAAGGTTATACGATAGACTTTTTTGTCGGTCTCGCCCGGTGAAAGCTTAAGGGCGTTTTCAAGATGCCATGAAATAGCCTCCCCCTCACGGTCGGGGTCGGTTGCAAGATAGATCTTATCGGCTTTTTTTACTTCCTTCCTCAGGGAAGCCAGCAGATCACCTTTTCCTCTTATAGTTATATATTTCGGTTCAAAATCCTTATCAATATCTATACCCATG
>CACZRA010000220.1 GCA_902783395.1 uncultured Lachnospiraceae bacterium | reverse complement strand
TTCACTGCCAGTGCGTTGCTCACCGCGGGCACGAGCACGGACACTATGAGCATGAGACCGATGATGACCAGTATGACCTGGGTGTTTATATTTCTCTGTCCCAGAGCTATACGAAGACATACTATGATAAACGCGGCTATAAAGCCCCCTATCAGATTGCCTTTACCTCCGGTGGTCGCTATGCCACCGAAGACGCACATGGCTATGACCTCCATCTCGAACCCCTGGCCTGTAGTCGTATTGGATCCGAAGGTAGCTGTAAGAAGGAACAAAGCACACAGTCCCGCAAGTAATCCGAGCAGAGCATAGCATATGAATCTTATTCTCTGAACCTTTACTCCGGCATAGTATGCCGCTGTTTTATTCGATCCTATGGCATAAAGTTTTCTTCCGAATGTAGTCTTTGCGAGCACGGTGATCATTATCACGCCGACTATTATCACACAGAAGAACGCTATGGGGAACGGGCCTATCTTCTTCGCAAGGAGCATGAGTCCCTTGGTATCCGCCATCGACGCGGTCCCTCCGCCGTTGCCCCATGTTTCAAAGAGAACCTCAGCTATTCCGCGGAAAATGATCTGCGTTCCCAGTGTGACTATCATCGTGGGGAGCTCGGTAAACTTTGTCGCAATGAATCCGTTCAGCATCCCGCCGAACAATCCCACCAGCAGACATATCAACACAGCTGCTGCAAAGGGTACACCTGCATTTGATGACAGAACGGTAACCGTGCCGGCAAGGCAGACCAGAGCCCCTACGGAGATGTCGATATCTCCCAGCACCAGGATATAGCCCATGCCGAACATCATGAAGATCTCTGCAAGATATCTGGGCATCTCGCGCAAAACATTGCTCACATTATAATTAGGTGAAATAACTACCCCGAGTATGTTTACCCCTATCAGAATAAGTACAAGAGCTCCCTCCCAGGACAGGAGCTTCGACCTGATGCCATCCTCGGGTACGGCTGATATTTCTCTTCCTGATCTTCCCGCCATTACATCTCCCTCCTTAACAGATTCTGTCTTTCCATGGTACGCTGTGTCACGACATTCAGTATGACGACAGCGAGGATTATTACTCCCTTTATAAGGTTCTGCCAGAAATTAGGTATGTTTACCATGGGCAGCGCCTTTGAGATTATCCCTATGATAAGAGCACCCAGGAATGTTCCTGCCACGCTCCCGCGCCCTCCGCTCATGGATACTCCTCCGATGACGCAGGCCGCAATTACATCCATTTCCTTGCCGTACTGCATGTTAGGCTGGGCGGAAGCATAAATGGAAACTGAAAGTACGCCTGCGATACCTGCAAGAAACCCCATTATCGTATATACCCCGGCAAGGGTTCGGTCCACGTTGATACCCGAGACCTGTGCAGCCTCCGTATTGCTTCCCACCGCATATATCCTGCGTCCGAAGCGTGTCCATTTCATTATCACAAAAAAGGCGATGTACGCGATTATCAATATGATATAAGGCCCCGGAGCCCCGTCCTTTCCGAAATCCGAAAAGCCCGCGACGTCCATGCCCGAAGCCCAGTTGTTGTTTGATATGACATAGGCCATGCCCCTCCAGATATACATGAAGCCCATCGTACAGATGATGGGGGCAACATGCCCTTTGGCTATGATGATCCCATTTAAGAATCCGCAGACTATACCGATCAATGCCCCTATCACAAAAAGCAGGAAGGTATTGTGCAGTATATTGTACTTCTGCAGCAGTCCTATGCTCATGCCGGCGAAAGCAAGCGTCGAGGTGATGGAGATATCGATGCCTGCAGTCAGCATGACACAGAGCATGCCGAGGGCCATTAAGAAGGTCAGCGTATTATTAAGGAATATCTGCCTTATGTTCGTAAATGAAAGGAAGGAAGGATTTATTATACCCACTACCACGAGAAGCACTACGAGCACGATCACAAGGCTCGCTTCCCTCGATTCCGACAGAAACTGTCCTATAGATTTCTTTTTCATTATGCCGCACCTCCATTTTCGGTATTACCCTTCTCCATGGAAAGCTCAAGTATTCTCTCCTGCGTCACCTCAGAGCGCTGAAGGCAGCCCGAAACCCTGCCGTTGCACATAACGAAGATCCGGTCGGACATTCCTATGATCTCCGGCATCTCAGAGGATATCATTATGATGCCGTAGCCCTTCTTCGCCAGCTGTCCCATGATCTCATATATTTCCTTTTTTGCCCCGACATCGATCCCCTTTGTCGGCTCGTCCATGATGACTACCTTCATGTTTGACTGGGCGAGTGCCTTGGCCACGACTACCTTCTGCTGGTTGCCGCCGGACAGCGAGCTTGCGGGCTGGAATATGGTCACCGCCTTGGTGTCCACCTCCTCAAGCCTTTCCTTTGCGAGTTCCCTCTCCTTTTTTTCATCGTTGAAGCCACTCTTCGCAAGCTCTTCCTGTATGGGAAGCGTAACGTTCCTTCCGAGCCCCCATGAAAGAATGAGGCCCTGCTTCTGCCTGTCCTCCGGCAGAAGTATGATGCCTGCCTTCATGGCATCAAGAGGCTCCCTGATATTCAGCTCCTTCCCTTCAAGATATACCTTTCCGGAATCAGGCTTCGTGATGCCGCAGACGCTTTCTATGGTCTCCGTCCGGCCTGCGCCCACAAGTCCGGTGAGCCCAACTATCTCCCCGGCCTTTACATCAAATGAGACGTCCTTGAAATATCCGGTCCTGGTCATACCCTCGACCCTGAAGATCTCTTCCCCAAGCTTAATATCCTCCTTAGGATACATATCGGTGATCTCACGGCCGACCATGGCCTTAATCAGATCGGCGTTTGAAATTCCATCCACGTCATAGGTACCTATATACTGTGAATCCCTGAAAACCGTCACCCTTGAAGCGAGGCGGTACATGTCCTCAAACCTGTGGGAAATAAAGATTATGGATTTGCCTTCATCCCTCAGCCTCTCCACTATCTCATAGAGCTTCTCTGATTCATTGGCTGTCAGCGCCGCGGTAGGCTCATCCAGAATGATGATCTTTGCATTTGTGGAGAGCGCCTTCGCTATCTCCACCATCTGCTGCTGCGCGATCGTAAGCGCCCCGACCTCGTCAGTGGGCTTAAAGTCCGCATCCAGACTGTCAAGGAGCTTCTGTGCTTCGGCATTCATGCTCCTCCACTGGATGATGCCGCTCTTAACGTCCTCATGCCCCATGAAGATATTCTCCGTGACCGACAGTGTGGGATATGAAGTAGGATGCTGGTATACGGCAGCTATTCCCGCCTCCTGCGCGTCACGGGGCCCTTTGAAATGTACCTCCTGTCCCTCGAGGAACATCTGCCCCTCCTCGGCCGCGTGTACTCCTGTTATTACTTTGATGAATGTAGATTTACCGGCTCCGTTTTCTCCCATGAGCGCATGGACTTCCCCGCGCCTCAGCTGGAAGTGAACCTTGTTCAGTGCTTTCACTCCGGGAAATATCTTTGTGATACCCTTGAGCTCCAGAATCAGATCTTCCGCCATGTGGCTCTCCTTTCCGAGTCAGTTACCCGCTTAACGCAATCCGATACTTCATCCTGCGCTGCACATATGACTACGTATTTTACTTTATCATCATTATCATTCTCCAAAAATCGTAACTTCTTTTGATTTGCGGTAATTTTTTTCGCCCCCCAAAACGGTTCGCATCCCCCTGGATCATATCCGCACACTGGATGCGTTTCGAATACTGTGCTATGATTTCTGAATATGAAATTACTTATCGTAGAAGACGAAAAACTGACCCGCAGCGGTCTCATATCCTCTATCGACTGGAGCTTACTCGGCATCGACGAAGTCCTGGAAGCCGCCAACGGAAGCGAAGGGATACGTCTTGCCGCCGAGACCGGACCCGATATCATCCTGACCGATATGCGAATGCCCAGGATGGACGGTGTAACAATGGCGAGAAAGATCCGCCAATCTCTTCCGGATTCCGCCATCATTTTTATGAGCGGTTATTCCGATAAAGAATACCTTAAGGCAGCGATAGATCTTAAGGCGGTAAGCTACGTTGAAAAACCGCTCGACCCGTCTGAGGTCTCCGAAGCGATAAAAAAGGCCTCCGGAGAGCTTGTTGCAAGAGGGCTTGTGAAGCAGGGACTTTCAGCCTCCCTCAGGGAAAATGAATACCGTCTCGCCGAATTCATGACAAGACCCGGGACCGACCCGTTCCCATCTGACATGATCCTTCCCGATCATATGCATACAGACGATCACTTTTCCTGTTTCATCATAAAATACGGCAGTTCGCCCCTTGCTTTTGACGAACGACTCACGGCGATCGTAGAACGGCGCAGACTTCATGAGGTACATACCCTGAAAGAAAGCTACTGCCTTTGTATGTTTGTCTTTGGAAAACGGATCGAAAGGGAACACCTCCTGAGGATAAGCGGAGATATAAAAGACCTTGCCGTATCTTCCGGTATAAAATACATTTCGGTCGGAGATATCTGTCATGGGATAAAACATGGCTATGATTCTTACGAATCTGCCGTTGTCAGACTTCAGGAGGCTTTTTTCCATGATCCCGTGGCTGTACTTATGGATACTGACGCTCTTTCGGCTTCTCCCCCTATTATAAAGGACCTGGCTCCCATGTATGAGGAAGCCTTGGAGTCGGGAAGATCCGAATCTGCCGAAAAAGCCCTGACCGAGATCCTGGCTCAGTTTTCTCCGCCGTGCCGGATGCTTCAAAGCCAGGTAAAGGATATTTATTACCAGCTCTTTCTGACATTGCAGAAGGCCGCCAGAAAGTCACAGATGTCGGAAATGATCCTTAAGGAAAACCAGTCGATCTGGGATATGATAGAAGCTGCCGAAAGCTTAAGCTCCTTACACGGTGAGCTGGAAAGTCTTACGAAAGAATACATAGAGGGATTGTCGGTAAGGGCTTCTGAAAGCAGCATGATATTTACAATAAAAGAATTTATCAGACAAAACTACCGCAATGAATCCCTGTCGATCAAATCTGTCAGTGATCATGTTAACAGGTCCGCACCTTATGTATGTACGCTTTTCAAAAACGAAACCGGACTTACCCTGAATCAGTATATCACCGGATACAGGATCGAAAAGGCACAGGAGCTGCTTGCAGATCCAAGATACAAGATCACCGATATTGCCTCCCGGGTGGGATATAACGATGTCAATTATTTCGGAAAGATATTTAAGAAGATCACGGATTTTTCTCCTTCTGAATTCAGGAATAATCTTGCAAATGATAATCCGGGGTCTGAGACGACATGATAGGGCTGTTACGGGATTCGTCAATAAAGACCAAGCTTCTGCTTACTCATCTGCTCCTTATCATCCTTCCTACCGTTCTGATCATAGGACTTTTTTATTCTTCACTTTATGATCTTATCGTCAATGATTCAATAAGGCAGGAATTCACTACCTCAAGACAGAGTGCGGAAGCGCTGGAAGCCCAGCTCGCCCCGATAGGCCCCATCTCATCCGCTATACGGAGCAATACCTTTATCAGACAGCTCTGCACCGACTCCATCTCCGATGACGCAAAGAACGAGCTTATGCATAATAATGCAGTATTGAACGATCTCAACTCACAGATCAGTTCGGACATAGACGGCACCATGATAACTTCCATACATATCTATACGGATCATGTGCCGGACGGCTTGTATGATAACTGGCTTTTAAAGGATTTCTTCCTGCCGGAATCCGAAGCAAGGGGCACTTACTGGAACGGCATAATGAATTCATCCACAAGAACGGAGCTGTACTGCCCTTCGTTTTATCTCTCCCACAAAGAGATCAGTGCATACGGGTCTTTAGCTTATATCGAAAAGCTCTATCCTGCCTCCAACGCTTCCTATGAATCCCCGTCATATCTTGCCATATATTTTACCGGGGATGAATTAAACCGCATCCTTAAGCAGGATATAACGAACGATCAGGGGGTCTCCTATGTGATCAATGAAAGGG
>CACZRA010000219.1 GCA_902783395.1 uncultured Lachnospiraceae bacterium | reverse complement strand
CACCGCAGCTATCACCTGCACTATGGTGACAAAAACAAAAAAAACCACCCCCGCAAAGCCCCTTTGCTCGATAAAAGCCCTGAACTCATCGGGATCATCAGCCATTCTCAGCATGGGAACGCAGGTATGCCAGGCCACTGCAGCTATTGCCGCGATGACCACGGCGAGTATCAATATCGCGATAAGCTTTTTCTTAATATCTCTCTTCTCTGTATCCTTTTTCTTCATAACGGAACATATTGAAACGCATTCTTATACCAGGTGATCTCATCACCTATGATGCTTATCACATCAAATCTGTAGGGTATATCCTCCGGCAGACCGTGCTTCATGCGATAATAGTCCGCTGTCCTGCATATGGTATTCTGCTTTCTCGCATTCACGGCTTCCGCCGGATGTCCTTTCCTGTCGCTCTTTCTGTACTTCACCTCAATAAAACAGACTGCGCCTTCATCCTTTGCTATGATATCTATTTCACCCATTCTGGACCGGAAGTTTCTTTCCCTGACTGTACCGCCCCGCTCTTTGATATACCTTGCGGCAGCATCCTCTTTTTTTGTACCGATGCCTCTTGTATTCATTGTACTATGCCAGCTTGCTTCTTATCCTTTCCATATCGTTGACAAAGACAAGGACTTCGGCAACGACCTCATAAAGCTCCGGCGGGATCATGTCTCCTATCTCAAGGTTGGAGAGTGTCTCCGCGAGCTTGCTGTCCTCATGCAGCGGAACATCATTTTCTTCCGCGGTCTCTATTATCTTCTGGGCAACCCTTCCCTTGCCGGATGCCACCACGGTAGGAGCCATGTCGCCTTTTTCATACGACAGTGCCACCGCGGTAAGATGCCTTAAATCCTTTTCCTTCTTAGCCAATCTCTTTTACCTTTTTCAAATGTATATTTACTGTCAGGACATCACCGGTTGAAAACCACGCATAGGAAGCATGATTTTCAATCCTGCCAAATACGGTTTCTAAATTCATGATTGAATTTAGAAACCTATGCCTTGGCGTCAAATGAGGTGTATTGTATCAGTTTTGTGTTTTTTCCCTTATCAAACATTATCTCCGGGACGGTCTTCTTTTCGCTGTTCAGGGATACATCACTGTGCATACGGTAGCCCCTGCGGTTTATCCTCTCATCAAGCTCAGGAAGATGCTCTGCTATAAAATCGATCATATCCTCATTCTGAAGTATGAAGTGGGTATTTACCACATGCTCCGGATTCATGGACACATGAACATCGAGGGTGCCGAGGTGGGTCATATCCAGATGCAGCAGCGCCGACACATTGCCGTCTCCGGATGCCAGCTTCTTCTTGTTCGTATAGACATACAGATCACCGTGCTGGGCCTCCGAGGCCATCTTCAAGGGGACCTGCATATAGGTGAACATCTGGTTCATCTGGTTCATAAAGTCTATATTGTCATGAAGGTCCTGATTGGCCGCCGCGAGCGTAGTCTCACCGCGTCCGGATGACTGAAGTATCTCCGCGGCTTTTGCGGTATCCCTTACTACCCTCTGATAGTATTCCTGAACCTTTTCCTTATCCGTCACATCCTCCGGCTTCAGCAGCAGGGCATCCATTATCTCGTTCTTTACGAGCTTTGAATAGACCGGAGTCTTCAGCAGATTCTTGACGTTTTCGGTAAACTGCTGCAGCTCATCTCCCTTAAGGCTCTCATTTCCCTGTGATACCGCGTTCCTTACAAGATCAAGGGTTTCCTTCGGAGTGAACTCATTGTTCCTGATCTTTTCGGTAAGGCTTCCGGGAACCTCAAGCTTCTCAAGCTCCGCTGCCAGCTCCTCCTTTTCCGCTGGAGTGTAGAGCTCATCCAGATCATCCGTGACCGTATTATCACCGTAGATATTCGGGCTCCTTTTCTCAACTTCGGGAAATTCCAGCTTTGATCCGGCGGCAAGCGCAGTCTCCTGTCCCGCTGAAGCCTCAGCATTCTCTGCGGCTGCCAGCTGTTCCCCCGAAGCCCTGCCCGCGCTTCCCTCCTCCGTTGTCTCCGCGGCTTCTGCCGGAACAGCCTCCTGTTCCGCAAGCGCAGCTTTCTCAAGCTTCGCATTCTTCAGAAGCTCACCTATCTCAGGATCCGCCTCACCCGCAAATACATTAAGGAGCATATCGTTCATTGCGGGGGACTCGGAAGAAACCTCGGCAAATCCCTTTGCTATGCCTCCCACATGCTCGGCTATCTGATGGGCATTATTCCTGTAGATCTCAAACTGCTGCACATTAAGGGGATCAAGAGGAATGCCCAGAGCCTTCATGTTTACGATGGAGGAAGGGGCCGCATCGGGATAATTGTTCACCGTACGTGCCATCTCAAGGAGACTGTCGGCGTTTATCTTCATACCCTGCTCCATCATTGACTTTACCATTTCCGAGCTTCTTGCGTCATACGGAAGACCTGCCTCGCCAAGCGCCTTTGCCACCTGGTTTTCTCCGGTAAGATTTGCATAAAGGGGTGTCAGCTGTACCTTGCCTCCCGAATTTGACGTCACCTCAAAGGACATGGTCTGACCGACCTGAAGCTTCATAAGATTTGCAAGCTTTGCGTTTATCGTACTCTTGTCGGACAATAAAAGCTGAAGCGACTGCCCGGTAAGATCGGTTATCTTTCCCGTAAACACATCTCCTACATTCATTTCGGTTATGGCTGAAGCAAGGGATGTGCCGAGCCTCGTATTCGCAACCTGCTGAGACTGGCCGGTATCCGCTATCTGATTATTGTTTAATATGTTGGAAGTAACTCTAATATTCATCGGTCAAACATAGCTGTGGATAAAAGATCTCCTGTGTATCGGAACAGGTCCCATTGTCTTAAGTGCTTCTCTGTGCTCAGCCGTACCGTACCCCATATTCCTCTCAAAGCCGTATCCCGGATACTCCTTTGCGTACTCCTCCATGACACGGTCTCTCGTCACCTTTGCGACAACAGATGCCGCAGCGATCGATACCGACTTTGCATCCCCCTTTATTATCGGCTCCTGAGGTATATCAAGCCCGGGGATACGGACTGCATCCACAAGTATTATATCGGGTCTTATGCTCAATTTGGAAACCGCCTCTCTCATGGCTTCGAAGGTTGCCTGAAGAATGTTTATCTCATCGATACGGGCAGGCTCCACGCGTGCCACAGACCAGGCAACTGCCTTTTCTGTTATCTCGTCATACAGGGCAGCCCTTTTTTTGGGCGAAAGCTTTTTGGAATCATTAAGATACAGTATCTCACAATCCCTTGGAAGGATCACGGCTCCGGCCATAACGGGGCCCGCAAAGGGACCTCTTCCCACCTCATCCACACCGCAAATATAAGTGCATTCGGGATGCATTCTTTCATATGCAGCCATTGCATAAAGCCGCTCTCTTTCACTCCTGAGCCTTTCGGCCGCTCTTTTTTCCTTTTCTTCCCCGGTCATTTATTTCACCCTGCCGAATTCATCAAGAGGCGTGAGCCTTATCATGACCCGTCCCCTTATATTCTTATCCCTTACGCTGCCCACTTCGAGTGCTCTGCTGTCTACGGAATTATTGCGGTTGTCTCCGAGCACAAAATATTCATCGGGAGCAAGCGTCACCCCGTTTCCGCCTGCCCTGCCTGCATCCTGCATTACCTGAAAAGCATATTTATCGTCTATAACCTCCCCGTTGATATATATAAGCCCGGATTCATCTATCCTTATATTTTCTCCCGGAAGACCGTACACTCTTTTTATCAGGAAGACTCCGTCCGCGGGAAACACCACTATGTCATATCTGTCTATATTTCCTGTCCTGGCGGACAGCTTGTCGATAAGCACGTTATCCCTGTCAGACAGGGTGGGCTCCATCGATCCGCCTACCACCACTACACGTTCCACCACAAAATACCGGAGCATTATGGTCAGAAGGATGACCGCAAGGATATAAAAGCTGAAGCTCAGCAGGCTGCCGCTCTTTTTTCTTCTACGGCTCCTCAAGTGATATCCTTCCCAGGCCGCCGCCTCTGTATTCGGTGATCAGGTATCCGGCCGCCCTTTCCGTATCCGGCTCCCCGCCTGTCCGTATCATTGACATCCTTCCGGCAGCCTTGCACAGCACCCCGAGGGTATCATCGGAGCCTGTAACGCCGAATCTTTCACTCATCACATCCGCTGCCTTATCCTTAAGCATGGCGACCGTCACAGTGATCAGGTCGTCCTTATTAACTGCTTCATCATTCATGGAGCCGATCATGGCAAGGTTCCGCTGGGACAGCGGATCGTCTATCCTGGGCCACAGTATCCCGGGAGTATCCATAAGCTCCACTCCCTTCTTTACCGTTATCCACTGCTTTCCCTTTGTAACACCCGGTTTATTCCCTGTCTTTGCAACGCTCCTTTTGCATAGCGAATTGATAAAGGTGGATTTGCCGACATTCGGGATACCGCAGACCATAAGTCTTACGGGTCTTTGGCGTATTCCTTTTTTCAGATCCCTTTCCCTCTTTGCCGACGCCGCATCGTCTATGACCCTGAATACGGTCTGGAACCCCTGCTTTCCGCGGCTGTTAAGAGCTATTGCCCTTGTCCCGTCCCCCGTAAAGCGCTCTATCCATTTTTCGTTTATCCTCTCATCGGCAAGATCGGCTTTATTCAGAACGATTATCCGTTCCCTGCCGGATCCCATTTTTTCTATATCGGGATTTCTCGTGGAATAAGGAGCCCTTGCATCCAGAAGCTCCACGATTATATCTATGAGCTTGATATCCTCGCTCATGGCACGCTTTGCCTTGGCCATATGTCCGGGATACCAGTTGAAATGAGCCACTATTTGCTCCTCCCCAGTCCTTTTGTTCCGCCTGCCATATGGAACCACGCCTTACCGATT
>CACZRA010000218.1 GCA_902783395.1 uncultured Lachnospiraceae bacterium | reverse complement strand
GGCTACGGTGATAATACCAAAGCGGCCCTTATCACAAGGGGTGTACATGAGGTTGCGCGCCTGGGGGTTGCCTGCGGAGGAAAAAAGGAGACCTTCGAGGGGCTCACCGGAATAGGCGATCTGATAGTCACCTGTGCATCCATGCATTCGAGAAACAGAAGGGCAGGGATCCTGATAGGACAGGGAAAGAGCGCGGATGAAGCCATGGAGGAGGTAAATCAGGTGGTAGAGGGAGTTTATTCCGCCAAAGCCGCCATGCATTTAGCCCAGAAGCATCATGTCGATATGCCCATCATAGAGCAGGTGAACAAGATACTTTTTGACGGAAAGAAACCGGCCGAGGCTCTTGTTGATCTGATGACCAGGGACAGGAAATCAGAGTCGGTCTGAGCCTTACCTTACTTCGCTGAATATCATTTCGGCGATCTCGGGTTTATTCATGACATAAAGATGTATCCCGCGGACATCGTGGGACAGAAGGTCGCGGACCTGATCCTCGGCATATTCGATACCCGCCTTCTTCATATCCTCGTCGTTTTCACCGTACTTTGCGATCGTATCGGACAGGCTCTTCGGGACCGATGTACCCGAAAGCGTCACTGTAGTGCCGAGCATGCGTGCACTTGTTATAGGCATTATGCCAGCCGAAACCGGAGCGGTTATCCCGAGCCGTTCCATCATATCGCACATCCTGTAGAATTTTTCGTTATCGAAGAAAAGCTGGGAGATAAGGAAGGAGCAGCCGCTGTCCACCTTTTTTTTCAGGTTCGCGATATCCTCATCATAGCCGGAAGCTTCAAAATGCTTATCGGGATAGCAGGCCCCTGCTATTGTAAAGTCAGGATAGTTCTTTTGGATATATTCAGCCATATCCGAGGCATGAAAGAAATCCCTGCTGTTGTATTCATCATCCGTCATGTCCTTAGGTCTGTCGCCTCTTAAGGCAAGTACGTTTTCGATCCCGTTTTCCCTGAAGGTCTGAAGACCGTCATCGAGCTTTTCTCTTGAGAAGCCTACGCTTGTGATATGGGAGAGAACATCCACTCCTACGTCGCGTCGTATGAAGGAGGCGATCTCAACGGCATTTCCCGCATTGCTCCCGCCGGCTCCGTATGTCACCGAAAGAAAATCGGGAGCTATATCCCTGAAGGCGCTGAGCTTTTCCATCGTAGGCTCTATCGGCTTATCCTTCTTGGGCGGGAACACCTCGCATGAAAAGACCGTTTTCTTTGTATCGTATTTTTCTCTTATGCTGCCCATTTTTCGTGCATTCCTTCCTTTGAATCTGCGGATTCATACTATCATTCTTCACCGTGTTTTTCAAGAAAACGTGAAGTCTGTAAAAACAGTGGCATTTTTGTCCCAATACTATTATAATCTTGTATATACGCAATGGGGCTATAGTTCAGTTGGGAGAACGCTTGCATGGCATGCAAGAGGTCGTCGGTTCAAGTCCGATTAGCTCCATTATTTTTATGGGCACTGTCAGGAGGCTTTGGGAGACAAAAGGGAAATGACTGTAAGGATAAAGTATTTCAGCGACAAGATAGAAAAACTCAGATATATCGACGGCAAGAGTGACTGGATTGACTTAAGGTCTGCAGAGAACATAAGTCTTAAGGCAGGAGAGTTTCATCTTATCCCGCTGGGAGTTGCCATGCAGCTGCCGGAGGGATATGAGGCGCATGTGGTCCCCAGGTCCAGCACCTTTAAGAATTTCGGGATAATACAGACAAACTCATGCGGTATCATAGATGAGTCCTACTCGGGAGATAATGACCAGTGGTTTATGCCCGTATATGCCGTAAGGGATACTGAGATCCGTGTAAATGACAGGGTCTGCCAGTTCAGGATCTTCGAGCATCAGCCGAAGATAGAATTCAGCGAGACTGACCGTCTTGAAGGACAGGACAGGGGAGGCTTTGGAAGCACAGGGAAGAGCTGATTTGGACGTACAGGAGAATACAAGGGATACAATTGAAGAGGCAGAGCCATCCTCAACGGACAGATCCGAAAAGATGAAGGAGGATATGCTGACCGTTCAGGGATTCAGATTCTCCACTCTTGCCGATGCAAAGACCGCAGAGGAAGAGTACAAGAAGATGGTATATATCAGTCAGAGGATGAATAAGGATAATCCCGAGGAAGTACTGGCTATCTATGACAAGATGATAGAAAACGGTCTCTTTGTTACGCCTGTCGGTGTTGATTTTCTTATGAGGGTAAGGGAGTACCTTGTGGAAAACAGCGCTATAGAGCCGGAGAGGATAAGACCGATAGAGACGGGGTCGCTTTTTACCCAGAGAGCGAGGAACGAAGCAAGGGCGGCGGCAAGACCCAGGGTCACGACGGATCTTGTTGCGGAGAATAAAAAGATAAAGCATAAGTATTATATTGCGCTTGCAACGTCGATCATCTCGATAGTGCTGGTAATAGCGATGTTTATAATAGCCCGGAGCTCCGATAACCCGAATATACTGAATTACAGGAATGCGATAGAAAACCAGTATGCCGAGTGGGAGGAATCACTTACCCGCCGGGAGCAGGAGCTCAGGGAAAAAGAGGAAGCGTTGGAAAATGGAAAAGATTAAGATCCTGATAGCTGACGATGAAGCGAGGATGCGGAAGCTGGTCGGCGATTTTCTTAAAAAAAAGGATTACGAAGTGCTTGAAGCCGAAAACGGACAGAAGGCAGTCGATCTTTTTTTTGAAAACGAGGATATCTCTCTTGTCATTCTCGATGTGATGATGCCGGTCATGGACGGATATTCCGCATTAAAGGAGATAAGACAGTATTCCGCCACTCCGGTCATCATGCTTACCGCAAAGAGCGAGGAGAAGGACGAGCTGCAGGGCTTTGATCTGGGAGCGGATGAATACATTTCAAAGCCCTTTTCTCCAAAGATACTTGTTGCCAGGGTGGATGCGATCCTCAGACGCTCGAACGCGATAGGCGACGGAAAGAGGCTTGAAGCAGGGGGCATAGTGCTCGATACCGGTGCACACTCCTGTACCATAGACGGGAAGGAGACCGATCTTTCTTTCAAGGAATTTGAGCTGCTGCAGTATTTCATGGAAAACTCGGGACTGGCACTGTCCAGAGAAAAGATACTGAATAATGTCTGGAATTACGATTACTTCGGAGATGCCCGCACTATTGATACACATGTAAAAAAGCTTCGCGCCAAGAT
>CACZRA010000217.1 GCA_902783395.1 uncultured Lachnospiraceae bacterium | reverse complement strand
CGTGGATTCCGGAGGACAGGGTCTTGTGTGTGTCCTTAAGGGTGCAAAGAAGGCACTGCTCGGAGAAGCATCAGAGTTTACTGTATCCGATCTGGAGGCCGCATCGGGCGGAAGCGCCGGCGGTATCAGCAGAGAGGCTGTTGCCAATGCAGAGGTGAAGTACGGATACTGTACGGAGTTCATAATACTGCTGAACCATAATTTCAACCAGAAGACAGAGAGTGATTTTAAGAATTATCTTGAGTCGATAGGAGATTCCATAGTCTGCGTGGCCTATGATGATATAGTGAAGGTTCATGTGCATACCAATCATCCCGGTCTCGCGTTTGAAAGAGCTCTTACTTACGGGGCTCTCACCTCTATGAAGATCGATAACATGAGGGAAGAGCATCGTGAAAGACTATTTAAGCTTGACGGGAGCAAGTATGTCGAGCGTTCCGAGGATGAGAGCGCTGCCGACGCGGCTGCAGCCGAAACAGACAGCCCTGCGGGATCCGCCGGGAAGACAGATGGAGCCGAGATAAGCGATGAGGCGATATCGGGTATAGCGGAGCCCAATCCCGACGTGCACAGCGACAGGAAGGATTTCGGTTTCATAGCGATATCCGTGGGAGAAGGCCTGAGCGAGATCTTCAGGGATCTCGGTACCGATCAGATCATACAGGGCGGACAGACCATGAACCCTTCTACCGATGACATACTTGAAGCTATCGGAAAAACTGAGGCCAGGACAGTCTTTATCCTGCCGAATAATAAGAACATAATCCTTGCGGCAAATCAGGCCGCATCTCTGACGGAAGACAAAGAGGTCATAGTCATTCCGACAAAGACCATACCCCAGGGGATCACCGCGCTGATAAGCTTCCTCCCCGAGAGCTCTACCGAGGATAATAAAAATGCCATGATCGAGGCCATAGCGGGAGTGAAGACCGGTGAGGTCACTTATTCCGTACGGAGTACGGAGATAGACGGCCAGGTGATCAAAAAGGGTGATATCATGGGGATAGGTGATGACGGCATATTGTCCGTCGGAGATGATATCCTTGACACGGCATTTGAGATGGTCTACAGAATGGTGGATGAGGATTCTTCGCTTGTCAGCATCTATTACGGTGAAGATACGGATATAAATGACGCGAAGGAACTGTCGCGCAGGATCCAGGCAAAGTATTCCAATGTCGATGTTGAGATGCATGAAGGCGGCGAGCCTGTCTATTACTATATTATTTCCGTTGAGTAGAATTGGATGATATCTCATCGATCAAAGGCATAGGCGAAAAGAATGCCGCCCTGTTTCATAAGGCAGGCATCTTTTCTGTCCATGATCTTTTGTATTATTTCCCTTCATCCTTTATAAGATATCCGGAAATCAAAAAAGTGGCGGAGGCAGAGCCTGATGAGAAGGCGGCCCTGTATCTTATGGTGCAGACTGAACCGAAGCTCAGCCATGTAAGAGGCATGTCAATGCTTACTTTTATGGCCGGAGACGATACGGGCAGCATCAAGATCACTTATTTTAATATGCCGTATCTGAAAAAAAGCATCAAGCCCGGTACTGAAAAGATATATTTCGGATCAGTCAAAGCAAGAGGCAGTCTTTACGGGATGGCTCAGCCCAAGACCTTCAGACCGGACGAATACGCAAAGCTTACCGGCATGCCGGAGCCTGTCTATCCTCTTGTAAAGGGGCTGACCTCAAAGACCCTGGCAAAGGCATTAAGAAATGTGTTTTCAGGCGGTCTGGCTGATGGAAACATCAATGAATACTTAAGCAGCGCAGAGAGGGAGAGACTCGGGCTCGGACCGCTGTATGAAAGTATTTATTCCATGCACTTTCCCGATGATACAGATGCTTACATTAAGGCAAGGGAAAGGATCGTTTTTGATGAGTTTTTTCAGTTCCTGATATCAATGAGGGAGCTTAAGTCGGATAATGCCCGGAGGGCGAATGATTATCCGATGATAGAGACGGCCGAGGCATTACGTCTCATGGATTCGCTTCCCTACAGACTGACGGATGCACAGAAAAGAGCCTATAAGGACATTATAGACGATATGGGCTCGGATCACGCCATGAACAGGCTTATAGAAGGTGATGTCGGCTCGGGGAAAACCATCATAGCCCTTCTCGCGATGCTCACAGCGGTAAAGAACGGCCATCAGGCAGCACTGATGGCTCCGACAGAGGTGCTTGCCGCCCAGCATATG
>CACZRA010000216.1 GCA_902783395.1 uncultured Lachnospiraceae bacterium | reverse complement strand
CCGCCGGGCATGGGATATGGCCAGCCGGCCCCGCAGCAGATGGGCTACGGAGCACCGCCGCAGATGGGCTATCAGGCAGCGCCTCCGATGGGCTATCAGGGAGCCCCGCAGATGGGCTACGGTCAGCCTATGGGAGCTCCGGTTAATGTGCAGCAGGCACAGTTTGCCACATTCTCCAATGACATCAATCCGATGCAGCCGCAGGAGAATATAGAGCTCATAAAGGATGTCCCGCTTGAGGTCACTGTGGAGCTGGGCAGGACAAGAAAGTCAATAAATGATATACTTGAGTTCTCACCTGGTACTATCATTGAGCTTGACAAGATCGCCGGAGAGCCGATAGACGTTCTGGTAAACGGCAAGAATGTTGCAAAAGGTGAGGTCGTCGTTATAGACGAAAGTTTTGGAGTAAGGGTAACTGAAATTATTAAATAAGGAGTTAACAAAGTTATGGCAAAGAACATTCTGATCTGTGATGATGCAGCGTTCATGAGGATGATGATCAAGGACATTCTCTCCAAGAATGGCTACAATGTCGCCGGAGAAGCAGAGAACGGTGCGAAGGCCGTAGAAAAGTACAATGAGCTGAAGCCCGACCTTGTGCTCATGGACATCACGATGCCTGAGATGGACGGGATCCAGGCACTCAAGGCCATCAAAGGAAATGATCCTGCAGCACTTGTCATCATGTGTTCTGCGATGGGACAGCAGGCAATGGTCATAGAAGCTATCCAGGCCGGCGCAAAAGACTTTATTGTAAAACCGTTCCAGGCAGAGAGAGTCTTGGAGGCCGTAAAGAAAGTAGTGGGTTGATTGGGCTTAGACGGCTTTGTTCAGCTGGTCACTGTCCTTGCTATATTTGCCCTTGTTCTGTTTGTAACGTATTTTACGACACGTTTTGTCGGGGGGTATGCCAGGAACAAGATAGCTACCGGCAATATAGAGATAATTGATTCTGCCAAAGTGGCACCGGCGAAATATATCGCCATAGTGCGTACTGCGTCCAAGTACATCGCCGTAGGCATAGGAAAGAATGAGATCACTTATCTTTGTGAGGTTCCCGATGATTCTATCGTAAAGAGAACGGAGACCGGTGCAGTGACATATGATTTCAAGGAGCTGATGGAAAAGGCCAGGGCCAGATTGGGAAAAAATGAGAAAACACAGGCTTGAGAGACTTTTACTCCTGCCGGTATTAATTGTGTTCACTTTTGTATTTCCTGCTTTTGCCTATGCCAACAACGACATTGCTACGAACAGGGATATCGGCGGCGCCTCGACACAGACTCTTGACGAGACGCCCGGGGAAAGGTCCGTGGAGTATGACAATATCGGCATGCTGCGGGACGGATATGATGCCAATACTGTTATCGACGAGCCGGGAGCATCGGATGACAGATCGGAGCTGGGTGAACTCAATGTCGGCAACAATCTGAATATCACATACACTGACAGGAACGGAAACCTGAGCGGCGCGTTGAGGATACTGCTGATCCTTACGTTGGTTGCACTGGCTCCGCTTCTTATCATAATGCTGACCTCGTTCACAAGGATAATCGTGGTCCTGCATTTCGTAAGAGCGGCTGTGGGCACACAGACTGCACCGCCGAATCAGGTTCTCGTGGGGCTGGCATTATTCCTTACTTTTTTCATAATGCAGCCTACAATTAATGAGATCAACGTCAATGCTGTCCAGCCTTTTGAGAAGGGCGAAATGACTCAGCAGGAGTTTATGGATACCGCAATGGCTCCTTTGCGTGAATTCATGTACGGACAGACGCAGATGCGTGACGTAAGACTTTTTTTGGATATAGCGAAGATAGAAGATGTAGAGGGTATCGATGACATTCCCAATGCCGTACTCATACCTTCTTTTTTAATATCCGAACTCAGGACGGCCTTTATCATAGGCTTTTTGATCTATATTCCTTTTATAGTCATAGATATGGTCGTGTCGTCCACGCTTATGAGTATGGGAATGATGATGCTTCCGCCCACCACCGTATCCATGCCGTTTAAGATACTGCTGTTTGTTTTGGCGGACGGATGGAATCTGGTCATAGGTTCGCTTGTCAAAACATTTTACTAAGGTCGGACCTCCGGAAGGGAAATACGGATTATGGATGTTAGCGCCGTTACTCAGATAACAAGGGAAACTCTATATGTGATAATCATTACCTCTGCCCCGTTGCTCCTTACATCGCTGGTGGTAGGACTTGCGATATCCATTTTTCAGACTGTGACAAGCATACAGGAGCAGACTCTGACCTTCGTGCCGAAGGTTTTGGCTATATTTGCGGGGATTTTGATATTAGGGCACTGGATGCTCGACAATATGGTCGGACTTATGACAAAGCTCTGGAGCGACTTTACCCTGTACGTCAAGTAGGGTAGTGGCATAGGCTGCGAAGAATGATCAATTATTCTTTTTCGATTCAGGATCTTGAATTTTTTCTTCTGGTGGTTACCAGAGTATCCTGTTTCGTTTTTGCAGCACCGTTCTTTTCTACAAATAACGTTCCGAGAAGGGTAAAAGTCGGTTTCTCACTTTTGCTGGCTTTCCTTTTATACAGATTTGTCGTGCCGCATTATGTGTTACAGTATGAAACAGTGCTCGGGTATGCCATACTCGTATTTAAAGAAGCGATAGCAGGTATCCTGCTCGGCTTCTCCACAAGTCTTTGTATGTATATCATGCAGTTTGTGGGTACTTTGTCGGATATGGACATAGGACTGTCCATGGTAAGCTTTTTTGATCCGGTTCAAAGAGTCAACACCGGTTTTACGGGGACCTTATATCAGTATTCGATCCTGTTGATCCTGTGCGTTACTGATATGTATCAATGGATACTGCGCGCTTTTGTTGACAGTTATGAGCTGATCCCGACCGGACGGATCGCGTTTGATGTAGACAGCCTTTTTGGTTCTATGGCTGCTTTCATGACGGATTATATCGTGATCGGATTCAGGATCTTTCTTCCGATATTCGGGGTAATGCTCCTGCTTAATGCGGTTTTAGGCATTATGGCCAAGATCGCCCCGCAGATGAATATGTTTTCCGTAGGTATGCAGCTGAAGATCCTGGTAGGACTGGGAGTTTTGTTTCTGACTATCGGGATGCTCCCTTCAATATCGGATTTTATCTTTTCCGAAATGAAGGTAATGTTTGAGAATTTTTCCGGAGGTATGTCCGCGGTATGATCCTTGCAGCTACAGAAATAAATAAGGATATATCGGAAATTGCGTGCGGCAGGCTATTTATCCGGCTGGATCTGCAGTTTTTCGCAGATGACGGTCCCGGCGGCGAGAAGACGGAAGAGCCTACAAACAAAAAGCTGGAGGATGCAAGAAAGGACGGCCAGGTAGCAAAGAGCCAGGAGCTCTGCAACGCCGTTTCACTGGCTGCTCTCTTCCTGACTTTAAGATTTGTGGGGCTTTACATCGGCGAGACCTTTGTTGATGTGTTTAAGTATGTTTACGGGATCATTCCCGATTTCACCGTGCTGATCGATGGACATATATCCTCGACTGATTTTGTAAGGCTGCTGAGATTTGCCATTTTGAGGATGATAATCCTCCTGCTGCCCATATTCGGGGTGGGAGTTGCCATCGCTCTGATAACTAACATCCTTCAGGTGAAATGGAAGGTTACGGCAAAGCCTCTTCAGCCGAAATTCAGCAAGCTGAGTCCGCTGAGCGGGATAAAGAAGATCTTTTCAAAGAAAAAGCTGGTAGATCTGGGTATGTCCATAGCCAAGCTTGCTGTGATCTTCGGGGTGGTTTGGAATTATTTCCAGGGGATGGGAGGACTCATCTCCCTTTTCTATGATATGGAGGTCAATGTCGGTGTGGGGCAGGTATGCAGTATAGCCGTTGACCTCGGCTTCAGGATAAGCATCATATACCTTCTGGTCTCCATCCTTGATCTGATCTATCAGAGATGGAAATTTCATAAAGATATGATGATGACCAAACAGGAAGTAAAGGATGAATATAAGAACTCGGAGGGAGATCCGCAGATAAAGGGAAAGATCAAACAGAAGATGATGGAGGCTTCAAGGCGCAGGATGATGCAGGCTGTTCCGGAAGCCGATGTTGTTATCACAAACCCCACACATTTTGCTGTGGCACTGAAATATGATACGGATGTAGCAGATGCCCCTTACGTGGTTGCGAAAGGCCAGGATTTCCTTGCACAGAAGATAAAGGAGGAAGCAAAGGCGGCAGGGGTTGAGATCGTAGAGAACAAGCCTCTGGCACGGATGCTGTATCATAATGTGGATATCGGCGCGCTGGTGCCTCCGGAGCTGTATCAGGCTGTGGCGGAAGTACTTGCTTTTGTTTACAATATAAGAGATCAGAAAAAAGGTACCGGGATGGGCAGAAGGGTAGTTTAGGACTGCACAGGGATAACTGAATGGATACCGCGGCGGGAACCAAAAAAAGAGTAATATCGTTACAGGATCTTGGAGTAGCACTTTATCTGCTCTTTGCTTTTGTGTTCCTTATCGTACCGATGCCCAATACACTTCTGGACGTAATGCTCGCGCTGAATATGGCTGTAGCTTTTGCCATACTTTTTAATTCGCTGTTTGTAAATGAAGTGCTTGAGATGTCGTTTTATCCGACGATACTCCTGTTCACTACGATCTTCAGGATATCGCTGAATGTATCCTCGACAAAACTCATCCTTTCGACGGGAGATCCGGGTAACGTTGTGCGTACCTTCGGACAGTTTGTCGGCGGCAACGACCTGATCATAGGAACCATAGTTTATATAATACTCATCATCGTTCAGTTTGTGGTAATAAACAAGGGTTCCGAGCGTGTATCCGAGGTAACGGCGAGATTCACACTGGATGCCATGCCGGGTAAACAGATGGCTATAGATGCCGACTTAAACACCGGAGCCATAGATGACGCCGAAGCCAAGAGAAGGAGAGACAAGATACAGCAGGAATCATCATTCTTCGGAGCCATGGACGGTGCCGTGAAATACGTAAAGGGAGATTCGACTGCCGGTCTGCTTATAACAGGGATAAATGTCGTAGGCGGGATAGCAATGGGTGTGCTGAGAAGAGGCAACTCTTTCGGCGAGGCGCTTTCGACTTATACCATACTTACGATAGGTGACGGACTCGTATCCGCCATACCATCGCTGCTGATATCACTTGCCACAGGTATCCTTGTAACGAAGGGCGGAAAGGAGGCCGACTTCGGTCCGGATCTTGTCAAACAGCTTTTCGGTGTACCGAAGGTAATGTATCTTTGCGGTGCGGTGATCGTTTTTCT
>CACZRA010000215.1 GCA_902783395.1 uncultured Lachnospiraceae bacterium | reverse complement strand
CTGCGGAAGAGACGCCTGAGGGAAACCCGGAGAAAGAGGAACCGGTGGACGGGCGTTTTGCGGCCCTTGCAGGAGTCCCCGGGATGGATGTTCCCGCAGGGATCGAAAACAGCGGAGATGCCAACAGTTATTTCGAAAAGCTCAGGAGCTTCTATAATCTGATCGATGAAAATACGGTTCTGCTGAACAGCCTGTGCGAGACCGGAAACCTGACGAACTACGCCATCGGGATCCAGGCCCTGAAGAATTCGGCCCAGCTCATCGGGGCGGTACAGCTCGGGGAAAAAGCGGATGTCCTTGAGACTGCCGCGGAAGCAGGAGATGACTCATTCATCCGCAGCAACCACGCTCTCTTCATGGAGCAATATATGGCTTTAAAATCTGTGCTGGCAGGGATGTTTCCGGCTAAATGATCAAACCGGTTTTATCAGTTCATCGGGAAGATACTTTAACAGCATTTTTTCAAGAACCCCCGGATCTACAGGCTTGCTCAGATAATCAGTGAAGCCGTGCTCCCTGTAGACCTTGTCCACGCCCGAGATCGCGTTTGCGGTCAGGGCAATGACAGGAGTCGACGCATTGTCGATATCAGGATCGGCAATAATGCGCGACAGTGTTTCAACGCCGTCCATTTCAGGCATCATATGATCAAGGAACACGATATCATATCTTCTCTCTTTCATCTTTCTGATGGCTTCGGCTCCGCTTTCCGCCGTATCTATATCTATCCCCGAATTCTTCAGCAGTCCCTTTACGACCACAAGATTAACCTTTACGTCATCCACCACCAGGATATGCGCATCGGGAGCGGTAAAACCTTCCCTGTAGATATCCACCTCACGCTGAAGGCTCTGCGCTTCTCTCTCAAACTCACCTATGGGGGACGGATCCACAATGCCCTGATCAAGATCAAACCAGAACTCCGATCCCTTTCCGTACTCGCTTCTCAGATGCAGGCTGCTCCCCATCAGCTCCACATATTTGTGCGTGATGGCAAGACCCAGACCGGTCCCCTCGATCCCCCTGTTATGCTGCTCGTCGAGCCGCTGGAAGGATTCCCACAGGTGTTCCCTGTCTTCTTCCTTTATCCCGATACCGGTATCCTCTACCGAAATACGAAGGCGTACATTCTTATCATCGGACAACAGCTTCTGGACACTGAGAGTGACACTTCCTTTTTCCGTATACTTCACGGCATTTGTCAGAAGATTGGTAAAGATCTCACGCAGACGTATGTCATCACCCCTAAGGACAGACGGTATACCGCTGTCGATAAAATAATTGACGCTGAGGTTTTTCTCTGTCGCGCGGAACTCGATCATATCCAGGATATCACTTATCAAAGGAGATATCTCATATTCGACCGGTACTATCTCAAGCTTGCCGGACTCTATCTTTGAGAAATCCAGTATCTCATTTACAAGTGTAAGCAGTATATGACCTCCGTTTTTGATATTTGACGCATACTCCTTTGTGGTATCCTCATTGCTCTCACGGAGGATCATTTCATCAAACCCCAGAATTGCGTTGATCGGGGTACGTATCTCATGTGACATATTGGCAAGGAATATACTCTTGGACCTGTTTGCCGTATCCGCGATCTCTATCTGATTCTTTAGAGAAGTCGACATGGTCTGAAGCGACCGTGACAATATGCCGATCTCATCCTTGCTGTCAGTATTCATGACATCGCTGTAATCACCGTTAGCATAATGTTCGGCAACCTCAGTCATCCGCTTCAGCGGTGCTATGACGGTCTGTATCCAGGCAAGGCTTACTGCGATCGCCACTACGAGTATGAGGAGCGAAACCAGCAACAGCCGGCGCGTAAGGGTGTTCTGCGGAACGTTTATCTCATCGACCGGAGCATTAAGCCCTAATATCATACCGTTTCTCAGCTTCTTCATGAGTATCTTCCGCTTGATGCCGTCTATTCCCTTCAGTGTCCTGACCTCATCCACGGAGCTGTTCAGAACGCTGTTTATAAACGGCATTATGTCTTCAGTCAGGTCCTTGCTCCTTACGCCTTCGGGGTAATCAAAATGGAATATGATGTCTCCCTTCGGAGAAACAAGGAAAGCACGTCCGCTGTCATAGACCTGTATGTCTGCAACATAATCCCTGAGCAGTCTCAGATCTATGTCCATGCCGATGACGCCGACAGTATGACCGTCATGATAATACGGGATGATATAGCTGATCATGTCTATGCCGAGATTGCTGTTGAAATAAGGATCCATCCAGAGCGGCTTCCCTGTCTCTACCGGGATATAGTACCATCCGACATGCTCCAGATCATCACTCTCATAAATGCTCATATCTGTAGGCTCGGAATAATCCCATGTGCCGTCTTCGACATTTATCGTATACCAGAAGCCTTCCGTCGGGCCGTATTCCTCGGGGTTGTACCTGAGATAGACAGACATCGCCCCGGGCGTATTTTCAGCGATACTCCTCCCGAGCTCACCGACATCATAGTTAAACTTTTCCCGTTCCGGATAATCATCAAGAAAATCTTTGTAGGTCTCGGCACGCTTTTCGGCATAGTTATAGATCATACTGACAGACTGCTCGACAGAGTTTAAGGTCTCATCTATATCCCTGACATTTTCATCTGCAGTCAGATTAAGGATCCTGTCCGAATCTTCATCCAGTATCCTGCTTGTTCCCAGGACCGCAGTAAGGCCCAGGCCCAGCGTAACGATAAGCATTATGAACAATATGATAAATATCAGTTTAGTCTGTATGGATTTCATCTGTTACCTATACCAAACCTGTGCGTATATAGCTCAGATATTTTACTCCATTTTAATATCCTAAGGCAATACCGGTGCTGTACGGCAGCAAGCAACAAACTATATACAAGCCCGAGATCCTTAAACAGAACTACAAAAATGTCCCATATAATTAAGTTGCCAAAAGTACTGAATCACTGTTTTGATACCACACTCGCAATCCGCTGATTTGCTACGCAAATTGCTACTTGTTCGTGTTGTTTGACGCCCGCGTTTGTATCATCATATGACAAACTAACATAATAACGTATATAATACTGTCAGGATCCACGAAAATCCCGGGGAAAGGACAGAACAAATGCGGAAAACATTACTTGCGATCATCATTTGCCTTATAGACGCTGTACTTATTGCAGGCTGCGGAGCGGCAGCCGGAGGAAACGACACAGCTAAAACGGAAGCTGCCGGAGAGGATGCAAAGACAGCGGAGGATTCAGAAGAAGAGACTGAGACCTCCGATGATGAAGATACTCAGAAAACATCTGGGAAGGAATCAAAAAAGAACACATCTGAGGAGACGAAAGAGGCTGAAGTACCTGCAGCATTAACCGGATCAGAATGCGGGGATGAAGTTGAAAAGCTCTTACAGACTGAGCCCGTCACACCTGATAATGCTGAGCTTCTTTCTGAAATGGCATATTGTGTGACTTCATTATGGATTGATGATCCGGGAGTTATATTCTCTGAAATGGATAATGATCAAAAAGAGCGCCTGCGCATGAAATTCTTCGATAAGATATTCTACGGAGGTCCGGAACTTAAGAAAGCTACAGCGGATGATTTTGATCCGGAAGCGGGAGTGCCATTGGAGGATTGTGAGAGCATATTTAAGGACGCATACGGAGAAGATGATTTTGTTCCCGGCGAATATGAAGATGTCAGGGACGGATGCCTTTTTCCTACATTCGGCGCAGGAGATGCGATCCATGTGATAGAACATATGCAGATCTTTGAGGATGACGATTATTATCTCCTCAGCGGGCCGATAATCAGTATCAGCGATACTGAAGGAGATCTGTTTGATGGATACGGCGATGTCCTGTTTAAGAAAAATCCCGACAGCAGATACGGTGTGACTCTTCTGTACGGAAGATACCGGGAAGGAACAGCCGGCATCTCTTCTGTTGAAGCATCTTCGACGTTACCTGCTTCAAAAGATAAGTCCTATGCTGCTGAGAATCTTATCGATGGAGACTATACCACAGTATGGGCCGAGGGCGCTTCAGGAGACGGCACAGGAGAGACCATAACCATACATCTTGATAAGGAGCAGCCGGTATACGGTGTACAGATAGTCTGCGGTTACACGGCCGGCTATAAGCAATACAACGATAACGGCGTTCCGACGGAATTTAAAGCGGACTTCGGAAACGGGGCATCCGCGGAAGGCAGTCTTGAAGATTATTATATAAGTGAATCATACGGGTCAGAAGACCTGGCGGCGTCCAGCAGATGCAGGATTGAGCTCGATAAGCCTGCAACAACGGATACGGTCACTTTAACGATCACCGGTGCAAGGAGCGGGGCAAAATACGACGACACCTGCGCAAGTGAGGTTTGGGTATACTAACGTATTTTGCTGATGATATCCTGATATCTGCTGTGACCGTGCTCTGAATAATTATTCAGCAGCATTCCCGTTCCGAAAAGCTTATGATACATGAGCTGTTTTTTCAGATGGTCGTACTGTGCCTCCAGTGCCTGCCTGTGCTTCTCCCTTGCCTCCGCATGCTTTTCACGGGCATCCTCCAGCGAAGCCCTGATCTCTTCTTTTCTGACCTCGCTCCTCTGCTTTCCTTCTTCGATCCTGTCCATCGTCTTCAGCGTACTGTCCGCTATAACCTCGGACATCCCGTCGCTGAGCTTTAATATGGCATTTTCCATATTCTTCATACGCTCGAGCTGTTTATTCAGTTTCAGGATAGTCATGACTGTTATGATCAGATCAGCTGCAAAAACAAGATACATGAATGTGAGCATTATCTGACCTGCCAGTACCGGGATCAGGTCTATGATCCTGTCAAAAAAAGGCTGTATCACACGCAGGACAAAGGCAATGCAAAGTCCCCATATGATACTGAACTCCAGACAGATATACCCGTTAAGATTAAACTTCCTGTCTCTGTAATCCCACCATCTCGCATGAAAAAGCTTATCAAGAAGAAATCCGGCTATCAGCTCTATCAATGTGGCAAAAATGATACCTACGGCAAAAAGGAGAAGCGGGCTTGCTTTTTCAAGATCCGTTTCGACCCCGAAAGCATTACCGAGGACATTCAGAACGGACAGAACCATCAGTACTCCGCAGCCATACACCGGGCAAAGGGGGCCGTTAAGGAACCCCCTGTTTACAACCTTGCCCAGTCTCACGGCATGATAGCTGACTTCTATCATCCAGCCGACGACCGCGTATATCATAAAGTACCATAAGGCATTATAGATCGTCATTCCAAAAAACATGATCACACCTGCCGGTTCTTTTTACTCCTTAGTCTCTTCCGCCCCGTATTTCTGCTCGTACTCAGCTGCCGCATCAAGCACTTCAAGCAGGGTAAGCTGGGCATCACCTATCAGATACAGAGCAGAATAGAAGCATCCGTCGATATAATCTATACCGTGCTCGATGTAGTTCTCAAGATTCCTCTTATCCCTTGCGGCTTTCATATCCTGGATCTTTGCTTCGACAGTCATCTGTGCTTTCAGCAGGGAACTGGAGAGCTTGCTCCTGTCCTTCTCACCCTTGATGCGCATATTCTCTTTCAGAGCCTCTACGTCGCCCTTTGCAGTGCCGATCTTGTCATCGAGGACCTCTTTACCAAGCTCTCCTGCAGCCTTGGCATCCTCCGCTGCCCTCTTTACCTTTTCGCTAAGCTCTGCCAGGGACTTGTTGATCTCTTCCAGCTGTTCGTTCCACTTGTTTTCCATTTCTCCACCTTTCTTCCCGTTTCAGCTCCCCGCCATCCAAATGCTTTGCACAGGACTGCCGGCATTCAGCAGGAACCGAACAGGACCTCAAAAATATCAATATCAGTAATTCTACACTACTACAGCATTATGCCACAAGTATATAATGATCATATTATTATTCCGGTATCAGGCTTTGCAACATCTTCAATATGGTGTAGGATTAAAATAAGCATCAGGCTTATTTTAATCCGTATCTGGCGGCTTCCGCAGGTAGCCGTCCGAGGAAAAATCCGTTTTGAGGATTTTTACGAGGATTTTTCTGCAGCTTTAAGAGGTATCATCATATGGAGGCAAAAAAGAAAAAACATCAAAAGATCCTGATCCAGATAGGATTGGTGACAGTAGTCCTCTTTACCCTCGTCACCATCGCTGTGGGAAATATGGTGACCATGTCTTCATTTTCCACTTCACTGGCCAATAATATCACTATGTTTAACGCCTATATGTCCATGCTCTCCGATGACCTGGGCAGGTATAAATCCATAACCTGGCTTATGGATTACTGGGAAGATAATGCTTCCGCCCTGGTTACGGAAGACGGCAGGATGGATGATAAGGGAAATATAGACGATATCCTTGAGACCCTTTCCGAAAAAGAAGCCGCAGATATCACCCCGGAGGAAGCCTCTTCCTTATCTCCGGAGGATCAGAAAAGATTTGCAGTCTGGAGCTATCATGAGCTGCTGGACATTTGCAGGACATATCAGGGTTCGAGCGAGGAGGATTACGCTATCCTCCTTACCATGGCAGATAACGAAGAAGACGATCGTTTTGTCGTCCTGAGCAATTCGCCGGAAGAAGAAATCCTCCTTGGACGTAAAGGAGATATCAGAAGCATACTTAAAGTCGTGGATAATACATCCAAAGCGGTGGAACCCGAAGTATGGAAATGGGCTTTTTCCACACCGGCTG
>CACZRA010000214.1 GCA_902783395.1 uncultured Lachnospiraceae bacterium | reverse complement strand
CTGGCGACTGTCTATGTGGTCATTTCCAATGTGGTCAATCTCATCTTTGACTATGTACTGCTTTCATTTACCGGTATCGGGGCTGCCGGATCATTTATTTCCTCGATACTCGGTTATGGGCTTGCCTTTGTGGTAATTCCGTTTTACGTGCGTTCACCAAAGAGGATGCTGAAGCTTACGAATCCGGTAAAGCATACCCGGGCTTACTTCTCTCTTGCGTTATGTACCGGTGTTCCGGCCTGCCTGTCCATTATCTGCGAGATGGCGAGAAACAGCACTATGAATATAATGATATTGAAATTCATAGGTGAAAACGGCGTTGCCATTTACACTGTCTGCCTCAATATCATCCTGATCGTGGAGCTGTTATCCGGAGGGATCATCGGGGCTGTAGAGAAGATCGGCGGCGTGATCTATGGAGAGAAGGATTATTTCGGCCTGCGTTCCATAACGAAGAATATACTGACGTACTCCTATACGCTGCTTGCGGCGCTAATGCTGATCCTGTTCATATTTACGAGGGAGGCGGCCGGTACGTTTGGGATCCATGATGAGGCTCTTCTCGCATCGGCACAGCAGGCTCTGCGCATTTTTATCCTGGCACTGCCCGGATATCTGTTCAACCGTTTTTTCATTTCTTACTATTCAACGACCGAGCACAGCGGCTATGCCAATATGATCACAATACTGGAATACTGCGGGGTACTTCTTCCGGCTGTGTACATCTGCTCTCTGATCGCCCGGAGGACAGGAGCGGACACACTGAACTTCATGATGTGCGGTCTGGTGGCCGGGGAGCTTATCACAGCGGCCGTCACGGTGCTTATAGTAAAGCTTGGAAACAGGGACAGGGGGATACTGCTTTTGCCGGAGAGAGAGGAAGAGGTGCTGGATTTCTCGGTGGCTCCGAGTATGGATGAAACACCCCTCATTCCGCGTGAGATCCTCGGCTTCTGCAAAGACAAGGTGGGAGAAACGCGGGCTCAGCAGATGGCAATAGCCGCAGAGGAGATGGCTGTCAACACGATCCTGTACGGCGGCAGGAGTTTGAGCAGCATCGATGTCATGCTGTCCGTCTCCGATGAGGAGCTTGTGCTGAGACAGCGCGACGATGGGATCCCCTTCGATCCGACAGACTATACATTTGACAGCGAACAGTATGAGTACAGAGGGATCGAGATAATCCGGACCCTGACGGATAAGATCACATATCTGAGAATGCTGGATCTGAATAACACGACGCTGGAGATCAGTATCCGGCAACAAACGAACGGAGGTTAAAAGATGGGTAATTTCATGGAGCTTTTTGAAAGAAATGTCCGTAATCACCGGGACAATACGGCTGTACTGGATCCTGTAACGGGAGTCAGCCTGACGTACGGGGAATTGGATGTCATGGCGGGAAGGCTGGCAGCGAAACTTCAGGCCGGGGGTGTTTCAAAAGGCGATGTTATCGCCGTTGTACTGCCGCACAGCATTGATTTTATTGCATCCATACTGGCAGGCATGAAGCTTGGAGCAGCTTTTGCGCCGTTAAACGAAGCTTACCCTCCCGACAGGCTTGAGTATATTTATAATGACTGTAAGGCAAAGGCAGTGATCACTCCGGATTACCTTAAAGATGCGGCTGATCATTCCCCTGTTTCAGGGAACGCACCGGTCGCACCTGAGGATGCGGCATTTATGATCTATACCTCCGGATCAACAGGCAATCCCAAGGGTGTCCTGATCGATCACCGCACGCTTCTTGACAGTACGGAAAGAACCATAAAGTTTGCCGGCGTTGACGGATCCGATGTGATAGGACTGGACGCCCCGTTCTTTTTCATCGCCGGATCGTTATTCCTCTTTTGCGGACTGGCGCTCGGAACAGTAAGTATTCTGATCCCTGTATCCGCCATGCGCAATCCGGTGGAGCTTTCGAAGATCCTGGCGGAAAATCAGGTGACCGCACTCTTTATCAGTCCCAAAATGCTGCGTTTTTTCAAGCCCTCTCCCGGCTCGAAGCTTCGTCTGGTCCTTACCGCGGGCGAACGCCTGAGCGGGATATATTCAGAAGAGTTTAAGATCATAAACGCTTATGGCCTTTCCGAATCCTGTGCAAGTGCGCTGGGCTTCTACCTTGACAGGGCTTATGATAACACGCCGATAGGCAGGCCGATAGGAGATATAAACGCTTATCTTCTGGATGAGGAAGGAAATGAGGCTGAGGAAGGAGAACTGTGCCTGACCGGACCTCTTGCCCGTTGTTATGTAAACCGTCCGGAGGAGAGCGCCAGGACCTTCATAGAGAATCCCTTCCGGGAGAAGGACGGACATCCCGTGATGTTAAAGACCGGCGATATGGCCTGCGTTCTGCCTGACGGGAATTTTCTTTTTCTCAACCGGAAAGACTGGATGGTCAAGATCAACGGCCAGCGTGTGGAGCCCGGGGAGATTGAGGCTGCGCTTCGCAGGGCTCCCGGGATAAAGGATGCGGCGGTGAAGGATTTTACGGATGAATTCAGCACGTATCTTGCTGCCTATTATGTATCGGATGAAGAGATCACTGATGAAAAGCTGCGGGAGATCCTTGCCAGAACCCTGCCGGAATATATGATCCCGGCCTTTTTCATCCGGCTTGAGAACCTGCCTGTCAACGCCAACGGCAAGGTAGACCGGGGAGCACTTCCCAAACCTGAGCAGAACGAAGGAAAGGACAATAAAGACGGCGCCCGCGAGCTGACCGCCCTGGAACTGGAACTGTCGGAAATATGCGCAGAGGTACTTGGCGGCAGGAGACCGGACATTGATGCACCGCTTACCGCGGCCGGGCTTACTTCCGTTTCGACGGTGCAGCTTATGACCCTGCTGGATGAAAAGTATGGATACAGTCCTGACGTTTCGGATATGATGCGCGATATGCGTCTTATTGATATCGAAAATGCACTGGTGGCACACTGGCGGGAGGGCGGTCAGATGAAGGCAGCCGCGGACGAGGATGCGTCTGCTGTGCTCAGTGCGCCTGTTACGCAGACCCAGCTTGGCATTTATCTGGAGTGCCGGATGGATGAGACCAGTGATAAATACAATCTTCCTTTACTGCTTAAGGTGGGGCCGGATACCGATGAGGAACGTCTGGCTTCGGCGATCCGTGCCGCAGTGGAGGCCCACCCGGCTATGAAAAGTTCGATAGAACCGGACAAGGATCATGGCGCGGTGATGGTCGCACATCCGGAGCTTGAATGGGAGCTTCCCATAGAGAGGTCAGATCTGGACGATGCCGAGCTTGAGACAGAGCTGTCAGACGAGAGGATCGCATTCAATCTACGGAACGCTCCCCTGTTCCGGATCAAGATCGTTCGCAGTAAGAATTACGTGTATCTGTCCATGATGTTCCATCATATCCTGATGGACGGAACCTCCACAGCCGTGTTGATGGAAGACATAGAAAAGGCCTATCAGGGCGGAACACTTAAAAAGGAACGGTATTCTTCCCTGCAGCTGTGCCTGGACGAGGAGAAGCGCCGCAGCAGTGATGAACTGCCGGCGGCAAAAGCAGTGTACGAGGGGATATTTGACGGCGTAAGCCTTGACTCGCTTCCCTCTCCGGAGAAGTCCTCAGGAAGGGAGGGAACAGGTAAGGCGGCGCTTGTACGGCACGAGATCGATAAGCTTTCCGAAGAGGAGGTTGCCGCTTTCTGCAGGGAAAATCAGGTAACGGAAAATGCGCTGTTCACTGCTGCCTTTGCCATGCTGTTAGCCCGGATGGGCGGCTGCGATGAAGCGCTCTTTACATCCATATATAACGGCAGGACGCGGATAGAAACCATGCGTATCATGGGTATGCTGGTCAAGACCTATCCGATCTACGTAAATTGTGATACGAACAGCAGGACAACGGACTTTATCGTTTCTGTGCAGAAGCGGATACAGGAGCTTACAGCCAATGACCTGTATTCCTTTGCGGAGGCGGTCCGCGATTTCAACGTGAATGCCGACATCATGTTTGCTTATCAGGGTGATTCCTTAACAGAATTCACTCTGGCGGGACAGACAGCAGAGCAGATTGAATGTCCCTTTGAGGATGCCAAGGAGCCTCTAAGTGTAGATGTCTGGAAGAAGGACGGTGCATACGCCGTTTCCTTCGAATACCGTGAGGATATGTATACCGAGGGACAGATCAAATGGATGTGTGATATCTACGGGATGCTGGTCCTGGGCCTTATCAGTCAGGAGACACTTGGTCAGATCCAGGTTCTTTCTTCCGAGGCACAGGCCTTCCTGCTTGATATCAACGATACAAAAGTTGACGTTCCCTTCCGTCCGGTTCACTGCCTGATGGAGGAGTCGGCCGATAAGTATCCCGACCGTCCGGCTGTGATCACTCCGACTGCTATGGTGACTTTCCGCGAGCTTAATGAATGTGCGAACCGGATTGCCCACGCGCTTATAGATCAGGGTGCCTCAGGGCGGATAGTCGCTCTGATCCTGCCCAGGAGCGAGCAGGTGTATATGGTGAGGCAGGGTATCCTGAAGGCCGGTGCCGCATTTTTGTCCATCACCCCTGACTATCCCGATGACAGGATAAGCGCCATGATGGAAGACTCCGATGCGGCAGTGCTGATCGCGACAGAGGATCTGCTTAAGGAACGCGGCAGCTTCTTAAGCAGTCTTGCCTGCAAGGTGGTGACGGTTGAGGATCTGCTTAAGGATGAGAGAACGGATAATCCGGATCAGCCCGTTAAAAAGGACGATCTGGCCTATTGCATATTTACGTCCGGATCTACCGGAAGGCCTAAAGGAGTGATGCTTACCCAGGGCAATCTGCTGAACTTCCTGGATGCCAATCAGAAGAATCCTGAGATCCTGGGATATACGGAACGCGGACATGTTTCGCTTGCCATTGCGGCTATCACTTTTGATGTATCCATTATGGAGGAATTCATTCCGCTGTCGCACGGCATGACGGTATGTATGGCCACGGAAGAGGAGATCCACAATCCCGTCGCGCTGGCAAAGCTGATGGTTGATGCGCATGTTGATGTTATGAGCTGCACACCTTCATTCCTGTCCAACTGCATCAGCCTTTCGGTGATGAAGGAGGCGTTCTTAAATATTGTTTCATATGACATGGGTGCGGAAGCTTTTCCGGCAGCATTGTTTGACAAGATACGATCCGCCAGCCCGAAGGCGCTGATCATGAACGGCTATGGACCTACTGAAGCCACGATCAGCTGTACGATGGATCCCGTGACGGATCCGGGACTTATCACCATAGGCCGTCCGGCGTCCAATGTCCGTGCGTATATACTTAGCGAACAGGGCGGCATACTTCCTCCGCTCCTTCCGGGAGAACTTGTGATTGCCGGTGAGGGTGTGGGCAGGGGCTATGTCGGTATGAGCGAGCTGACGGCTGAAAAGTTCATCACTATTGACGGATACCGTGCATACCGCACCGGAGACATCGCCGCGTGGACTTCCGACGGGAGACTCCGTTTCCACGGCAGGGCCGATAATCAGGTAAAGCTTCGCGGTCTGCGTATAGAGCTTGATGAGATCGAGAATGCCATAAATGCAGTTCCCGGTGTACTGACAAGCATCGTCATAATGACCGGCCAGGAGAATAACCAGTTCCTGGCAGGCTATTACACGGCGGGCAATGACATTTCTCCGCAGGAGGTGCGTGAGGAGATCAAAAAGACACTGACATCCTACATGGTACCGGGCGTACTGACACGGCTTGAGGAAATGCCGCTTACGGCCAACGGCAAGGTTGACAAAAAGAGGCTTCCGAAAGTGGAGAATGCCCCGGAACACACGGAATACGAAGCTCCTGCAAACGAGCTGGAGGAATTCTTCTGCGATCTGTTTAAGGAAGTACTGGGGGTCGAGGTCATCGGCGCGACAGACGATTTCTTTGCCTGCGGCGGAACATCTCTTTCGGCGACAAGTATCATGATCAGGGCAACGGAGGAGAATTACCCGCTGTCTTACGGAGACGTATTCAAATACAAAACCCCCCGTGCGTTCGCGGCCTTATTCGCCAGGACGGAAGGCGGTAAAGAGCAGCCGGCTTCAGCCGCCCGGGATAAATTTGCTGACTATGATTACACAGACATCAATAAGCTGCTGTCAGGAAACATCATCGAAAACTTTGACGCCTCGGAAAACAGGCCCATCGGAAATGTCCTGATCACCGGTGCAAACGGCTACATGGGTATTCATGTGCTCGGGGAATTTTTGAAAAGCGAACCCGGAAAGGTCTGGTGTCTTATCAGAAAGGGAAAATATAAGAGTGCTTTGGAGCGACTGAGGTACAGCATGTATTATTATTTCCAGAATTCCCTGATGGGAATGGAGGACAGGATCGAGGTGATCGATGGTGATGTGACAGATTATGAATGCTTCAGAAGGCTGGAATCGCTGCCGATCGATACCGTGTTCAACTGTGCCGCGAATGTTAAGCACTTTTCATCGGGCACGGACATCGAGGATATCAATGTGGGCGGGACTGAGAATGCGCTGCGGTTCTGTCTTGAAAAAGGCGCGCGCCTGATACAGTTTTCCACGACCTCCGTCGGAGGCTACCTGAAGGGTACGGATCCGTCGGAAGTGAGGAAGCTCGATGAACAGAGCCTGTATTTCGGACAGATCACGGATAACCAGTATCTGAGCTCGAAGCTTTTATCGGAACGGATAGTCCTGGAGGCCGTCGCAACGAAGGGAGCGGACGCCAAGGTGATACGTGTGGGCGCACTGTCCGCAAGGGAATCGGACGGAGAGTTCCAGATCAATTTCCTGACCAATTCCGCGATGGGACAGCTCAGGAGCTATGCGATCTTAAAGGCTTTCCCATATTCCGAAATGAATCAGGATATGCGTTTCGGTCCGATCGATACGAGTGCGAGAAGCTTCATGTATCTTGCAAGGACGCCCAGGGAGTGCTGTCTGTTCCATGCCGTGAATAATCACGGCACGCCGGCCATTGATGTCATCCGGGTCATGCAGGATTGCGGCATTGATATCGACCTGGTTGAAGATGTTGTATTCCTTGAAAGGCTGCAGGAGGCGGATAAGGATCCGGAGAAGGCCGCGATCCTCTCAAGTATCCTTGCTTACAAGGACGTTGCAGACGGAGCGGTGCCTGTGACGGAAAAATGCGAATATACCAACCAGGTGCTGGCACGTCTGGGATTTTTCTGGAATAACCCGGACGATACATATATACGGAAGTTTATTGAAGATATGGCAGGCATGGCATTCTTCGATGACAGCATTCTGTACAGATGACCGCACTCAGGCAGCGAAGAAGTTTATAATAAATAAAATACGATCAGGAGGTATCAGTTCACCATGACAATCACAAAAACGGAAAACGGAAATACGCTTACACTTACACTGGAGGGCTGTCTGGATACAATGTCAGCACCGGAATTACAAAAAGAGCTTGAGACTGTCGATGAAAAAACCGAGATTCTGGTGATCGATATGGAAAAGCTTCAGTACGTTTCTTCCGCAGGGATCAGGCAGCTGGTAACTGTCAGTAAAAAGATGAAAGAGAATTTTGTTGTAAAGAACGCTTCCGATGCGCTTATGGATATCTTTCATATTACGGGATTGGACAGGATCATCCGATTTGAATAAACGCCGCATATCTCTTAGTGCCAAACTGAATATATGGATAGTTTTCATCATACTGGCGGTATCTGCCGTGCTTATGATCACGGGTTACAGAACATACTGCCATAAAGTGGACGCGTTTTGTTTTAACAGATGTGAAGAGTGTGCTGTCACAGCAGCCGGGGATGGCGGGAGATGGATAGAGGACATCTGGAATTCGATCAATACAGACG
>CACZRA010000213.1 GCA_902783395.1 uncultured Lachnospiraceae bacterium | reverse complement strand
GGCCTGAAGCTCTCGGAGCCGGTTTCGGAACATTTCATTCGGTTTTCTTTTCCGTTCTTAAAAATACCTTCGCGCTAAATTCATCTAATATCCTGAAACCCGGGGATAAATACGTGATATTGAGCGATATAGCCCGGAGACTCGGGATGGATGCCGCGGATATGGGGCTGGCGGCAGATGAGCTTTCCGCCGTGATAAGCCGCAGGAAAAACGGCATGGAAGATAAGAGCCGGTACGGAAGTGAGCATAATGATGAGGTTTTCAGGATGTATTCGGAAAGACTCAGGGAGCTTAAGCTCCTTGATTTCGATGATATGATAATCAAATGCCGTTCTTTGTTCGAGCAAGATCCGCAGCTGCTCAGGAGATGGCAGGAAAGATATATGTATATCCAGATAGATGAGTTTCAGGACTGTAACCTTATCCAGTATGAAACGGTAAAAATGCTGGCCGGAGAGCGGGCCAATATCCTTGCTGTAGGGGATGATGATCAGAGCATATACGGATTCCGGGGAGCGGGGCCCGGTATTCTGAAGAGATTCCTTAAGGATTATCCGGAGGCCCGAGTATATGAGCTGAATGTGAATTTCAGATGCAGTAAACCTGTTGCCGATGCCGCCTGCAGCGTGATATGCATGAATAAGGACAGGATAGAAAAGCATCCTTCGTGCTTTAACCTTACGGGAGAGGATCCTGATTTCAGGTGTTTTAAGGACAGACACGGGGAGGCTCATGCCGTAAAGGAGAGTATAGACATCAGCCATCCGGAGGATTACTGTGTTCTGGCAAGGACGAATGAGCTTGTATCCCTTTTTGCCTGTGAACTTGAAAAAGCAGGGGTTCCTGTAAAGCTCAGGGGGAAACGCAGAAACAGATATGCAACTGAAACCGCAAAGGATGTGGCTGCATATATGCGTCTTGCTTCCGGTGTATACGAAAGACAGGATCTGCTCAGGGTCATGAATAAGCCCATGCGGTATTTAAGCCGGGAAGCCTTTGGACGTAAGGCTGCAGGGATCGATGATGCCCTGACCTATTACAGAGGGATCGGTGATTTATACGATAAGGCAGCTGTTTTTGCGGAGGATATCCGCAGGATGGAGCATATGAGACCCGGGGCAGCCGTAAGGTATCTTATGAAGGTGATCGGCTATGAGGAGTATCTCAAAAACGAAGGCCGCAGTACGGATGAGCTGTATGAGCTTTATGAAACTGCGTCGGCCTTTTCCTCCATACGCGGATGGGTCAGGGAAATAGAGGACAAAAGCAGGAAAATATTCGCGGGTGAACAGAATGACGGGGCTTTCCTGCCGGGTGTATCCGTAATGACACTTCATGCCTGTAAGGGACTGGAATTTCCCGAGGTTTTTATAATCGATGTGAATGAGGGCATAATCCCTTTTCATAATGCCGTGCTTAAGGAAGAGATCGAGGAGGAGAGACGGCTGTTGTATGTCGGGATGACGAGAGCCATAAAGAAACTGCATGTTTTCTGTATCGGGGAGAGTCTCGGAAGGCTCATGCAGCCGTCGTCCTTCCTGAAGGCATTTGAGATAGATCGGTAAGACTATGCGCCTTGGCGTGGATATGGTAAAATACATAACATGAAAAACAAGAATGACAAGGAGATGCAGGCTTTTGCGCACATAGTGCTCATAATGGCATTGGTATGCTTTTCCATACTGCTTGCTGTCTTTAGTATCACCATGGGGTGGGAGCGCTGGATGATCCCGCTTTTTTTCATTGCGGCCGCAGTATGCTTCTTTATCCATGTTACCGAGACACTTAATGATGATCTCAGACTGTATATATATTGTACGGTACTGTTTCTGGAGCTTTTCTATTATATTTCCAAGATCGGCGTAGTGTATGACAGCACCCCCGTGGTTCTTTTCATGCTCATAATGCTTACGGCAGCCCATAATAAAAAGCTTATCTGGATCTGTGCCGCGGATGTCAGCTTTGCATTTCTTTTCAGGGTGCTGATCTCATGGGACAGCATGAATGCCCATGATCTCGACCAGACGGCTCTCAATTTTCTGCTGGTTCTGATAACGACTTTTCTTCTTACAAAGATGCTCTCAAGCTATGAGCGAACGGAGAATACATTTCTTGATTACATCGGGGACCTTGAGGAGGAGAATAAAAGTGCCGGTGATTTTCTTGCGAATGTTTCCCATGAGATACGTACCCCGGTCAATTCCGTCCTCGGACTTACAGGAGTCTGTCTTGAAAAGGAAGATGATGAGGAGATAATCGAAAACCTGCATTCGGTATCGGATGCGGGACTTCGCGTAGCGGAGCAGATAAGCGATATCCTTGACTACTCGGAGATAGACATGAACAGGCTTGTGGTCAACCTTGATGATTATACCATGTCCTCCATACTCAATGACCTTGTAGCTGAGCTTAAGCCTTATAAAAGACCGGATATAGAGCTTGTGATAGATGTCGATCCCGATCTTCCGTCCATAATGAGGACAGACACAGGTAAGCTTAAGAAGATCCTCTGGCACATCATAGTGAACGGCCTGAAGTATACGAAGGAGGGCGGGGTCTATGTGTATATTACCTATACTCCCCAGGCGTACGGGATCAATCTCTGCATCGATATATCGGACACCGGAATAGGTATGACCGAGGAGGAGCTGGAAAGGGTATTTGACAGATTTTACCAGTCCGACTCCGGGAGGACAAGGACGAGCGGAGGTCTCGGACTCGGAATGTCCATAGTAAGGGGCTTTGTGAACGCTCTCGGCGGTTTTATCATCATTGATTCCAAAGAGCGCGAAGGGACGACTGTTCATTTAAGCATTCCGCAGACTGTCATAAGCAGCAGCCCCTGTCTTGCGATTGAGGGCAGTGAGAACATGGTGATAGGAACCTTCTTCAAGTATTACAAGTTTGAGAATCCGGCTGTGAGGGATTACTATGATAACGTTATCAAGAATCTTGCCGGAAAGTTCAGGCTTACCGTTCACCGGATAGACAGTATCGAGGATCTCGGGATGCTGATGCAGGGCAGACAGTTTACCCATATCATCACCTCTGATATGGAATACATGTCTGATGTTGAAGGGATGAATGAGCTGTCAAGAAAGCTGATAATCATAATCGTCTGCGGTGATGATTTCAATCTTCCGGAAGGATCCGAGGCGGTGCTCGTAAGAAAACCGTTCTACTGCTTCCCCATAGTAAATATCATGAATACCGAAAGGGAAAGACTCAGGGATGAGAAAAAGAGGATGCGCATGGACGGTATCACTGCACTGGTGGTTGACGATGAACCCATGAACCTTACGGTTGCCGTCAGTATCCTCACAAGATACGGTATGGAGGTGGAAACCGCGAATTCCGGACCGGAAGCCATAGATATGTGCAGGAAAAAGAAATACGATATCATTTTCATGGATCATATGATGCCTCAGATGGACGGAGTAGAGACGGTAAGGAGGATAAGACTTGTAGCCGGACTTAACAGACAGGATACGTCCTTCGTTGCCCTTACCGCAAATGCCGTGAGTACCGCAAGAGAAATGTTCGCTGCAGAGGGCTTTAACGGCTTTGTAAGCAAACCGATAGTTATCTCGGAGCTTGAAAGGGTGCTTAAGAGCATTGTCCCTGCTTCCCGGATATCCTATGAAGAGGTGTCCGAAGGGGATCACCGTAAAAAAGGCGGATCGGATGTACAGAAGAAAAAGGATGATATTACCCGTCTTGAGGAAGCAGGAATACAGACACAGAACGGGCTTGAATACTGCATGGATGACAGGGAGCTATATAAGGAGGTGCTTGTCGAATATGCCGGGGATTCCGCAGAAAAGCTGTCTGAGCTTGACAGATATCTGAACGAAAAGGACTGGGAAAACTTCAGGATCCGTATTCATGCCGTTAAAAGCTCTTCAAGGACTATAGGAGCGGAAAGACTCTTCAGGAGTGCCGAGATGCTTGAGACGGCATCTGGTGACAAAAACGAGGCGGCGGTCACCGCTCTTTATCCGGAGTTTCTGTCGGAATACAGGAAGGTGACCGGACTTATAAAAGAAATATACACTGCGTGACCGCAGATTATTCATTGCGTGCCTCGCACAGAGGTGCCCGGCATGGGGGACAGGATGAGGGAGAAAATCAAGGAGCTCAGGAATTATCTTTTTAACTGGCAGGAGGATGTTCAGGACCGGCTTTTTATACTGCTGACCACGATAGCGCTCAGCGGGATGATAGCTGCTTTCTTTGCCGGCTTTTTATTTGGAGAGAGCGCGGTTTCCACTTTGTCTGTCGGCATTGCCTTCTGTTTCTTCTGCCCCATGGTATTTCTCGGATATAAATACAGGAAGATATCACTGACAGCGGCGATCATGGCCGGCATCCTTGTTTTTATTTTCTTCCCTCTGGTGTTTTTTTCGAGCGGAGGGATATACGGGGGGTCCCCTATATGGTTCGTCTTCGGCGTGCTTTATATCGGAATGATCCTGAGGGGAAAGGTAAGGATCTTTTTCTTCTTTGCCGAGATGGTCGTCGTCATCATATGCTACTACGTGGAGTATACACATTCGGAGCTTGTTATCCCGCATAACAGGGACGCGTTTTATTCGGATTCCATAGGATCCCTCATAATAGTGAGTGCCATACTTACGATACTCATGAGCTTCCAGACCTTTGTATACCGGAAGGAAAATGAGGTCACAAAAGCACAGAAGGATGAGATCGATGTACTGAATAAAGCACAGAACCGTTTCTTTTCCAGCATGAGTCATGAGATAAGGACTCCCATAAACACGATAATAGGCCTGAATGAGATGATACTCAGGGAAAACGCTTCCGAGGAGATCAGGGAGGACGCTCTCAGCATACAGGCTGCCAGTAATATCCTTCTTCATCTGGTAAACGACATACTTGATATGTCAAAGCTTCAATCAGGACAGATGCAGCTCTCGGAGGCTGCATACAGACCCGGGGATCTTATACTCGATGTAGTCGGCATGCTTCAGGTTCAGGCAAATGAAAAAAAGCTTGCCTTTAACGTGAATGTTGATCCTGATATTCCGTCAGAGCTTATGGGTGATGAGGTCCGTATCAGGCAGATCCTTATCAATGTAATAAATAATGCCATCAAATACACAGAGAAGGGCTATGTTACGCTGTCGGTCCAGTGCAGCAGTCAGACCGAGGACAGTGTGAAGCTCACTTATTCGGTAAGTGATACGGGGATCGGGATAAAGAAAGAAAATATCGACGGACTCTTCACTGCCTTCAAACGGATGGATGAGGATAAAAACAAGAACATAGAGGGAACCGGTCTCGGACTTTCGATAGTCAAGCAGCTTGTAGACCTTATGGGAGGCAGTATAACCGTAAACAGCGTATATACAAAAGGGTCTACATTCATCATAGAGCTTCCGCAGAAGGTACTCGATCCCAAACCGATAGGGCAGCTTGATACACAGCAGAAGAGAGAACTCGTAAATATCGGGGTATACCACCAGAGCTTTGAGGCTCCAGAAGCGAGGGTTCTGGTAGTGGATGATACCAGGGCAAATCTGATGGTTGTATCAAAGCTTTTGAAGGAAACAAAGGTAGAGGTAGATACCGCACAGAGCGGGGCGGAGGCGCTTGAAAAGACGCTGAAGAATGACTACCACGTTATATTTATGGATCATCTCATGCCTGAGATGGACGGGATCGAATGTATGCATAAGATCCGTAACCAGACCGGAGGACTCAGCAGGGAGGCCGTGTTTGTCGTCCTTACGGCAAATGCAGGGAATGAGGACAGGGAACTCTATGAGAAGGAGGGCTTTGACAGTTATCTTGTAAAGCCCGTGACCGGAAGTGTCATAGAAAATGAGCTTCACAGGCTTCTGCCGCATGAGCTCATAACCATGGAATCGACAAAAAAAGAGGTGACAGAAGACAGTACGCTTTGGATATCAAGCCGGAGAAAGAAGGCTCCGATAAGGATCACAACATCAAGTGTTGCCGACATACCGGATGAATTCATAAAGAAATATAATATAGCCGTCCTTCCCGTGACGATCGAGACCGAAGATGGATGCTTCAGGGATTCCGTGGATATAAATGCCGACGGTCTTATAGATTACATGACGAGAGGCGGCGGGGACGTATATATGAAGGAGATCGAGGTCAGCGAATATGAGTCATTTTTTGCCGAGCAGCTCCAGTATGCAAATGATATAATCCATATCTCCGTTTCATCCAGAATACAGGCCAACAGCTATCTTGCGGCTGCGGAAGCCGCAAAGATCTTTGAAAACGTACAGGTAGTGGACACCGGACAGATATCGACCGGGCAGGGGATCATTGCTCTTGAGGCGGGGCGCATGGCTTCGGAGGGAATGAACAGGACTGAGATAATTTCAAGGATAGATGAACTGAAAAATGAGATAGTCACCAGCTTTATAGTGGACAACATGGATCATCTTTACAGGACAAATAAGGTTAGATCCGGTATGGCCAGCGTTACGAGAGCTTTCATGATACGCTCGGTCCTTTGCCTGAAGCACGGGAAACTGACACTGGCGCGTGTGTATTTCGGATCACTTGATCATGCCTGGAAAAGGTATATCGCGTATGCATTAAGAGACAGGAATTCGATAGACAGGAGTATACTGTTCATTACTCATGTCGGACTTTCAAGGAGGGATCTTTTCAGGATAGAGGAGGAAGTGAAGAAGCAGGTTGAGTTTGAGGAGATCCGTTTCCAGAAAGCCAGCCCCGCACTTGCAACCTCCACCGGGATAGGCGCGTTCGGGCTTCTTTTGAAGAGAAAACCGGTAAAAAAATGATAAAAATACCCCAGTAGTGCATTTAGGAGCGATTGGTGATAGAATTATAACCCGGTGACAGTAATTTCCATCATCCCGGATGATAACAGAAAAATGAAAAAATACGATATATGCAAGGGGAGCTTTGATAAACCAGGCCCCCGTATAAATGAAGACAGCGTGTCAGTTACGGTCGCGGCTGATATGAATAAGCCTCTTTCGGTTGAGCTCTTTTCGAGAAAGGAAAAAAAGAGGCTGTGTTCGATCCATTATCCCAAGGAATACAGAAAGGGATCTGTTTATTCCGTCTCGATAAAAGATCTCGATCCGGAAAAGTATCTGTACAGGCTCAGATCAGGCAGGACTGATTTTTCGGATCCGTATGTAAGAGCTATAGAGGGCAATTCCAGATTCGGAAAGAGAGACGGTCTCGGAAGATTTGATACACCGTCTCCGAAGGTGACGTTCGAAAGGCCAATGATCGAATGGGAGGATATGATCCTCTATCTCCTGAATGTAAGGGCGTTTACAAAGGATGCTTCATCCAAAGTCAGGGAGCCTGGGACCTTTAACGGCCTGAAGGAAAAGATACCCTATCTAAAAAAAATCGGAGTAACCTCGCTTATCCTGCAGCCGGCTTATGATTTCAACGAGATCACCGAGCAGGACAGCGGCGTAAGGCTTAATCTGTGGGGATATGTCCCCGGGAATTATTTTGTCCCCAAACCGTCGTTTTCATCAGGAGATCCGGCGGAAGAGTTTGCAGGACTCGTAAGTGAGCTTCACAGAAATAATATGGAGCTCATAATGCAGTTCTATTTTATGCCGTCCGACGCTTCATGCTTTATAATGGAGGTTCTCAGATACTGGGCTGTGACATATGATATCGACGGCTTTGAGATAATGGGAGCGGACATTCCGGTGAAAGAGATCGCAAAGGATCCTATGCTTGCCGATACCAAGCTTATATTTACCGAATTTGATCCGGACAGGGTCTACGGAAGGTCGGAACCGGTCAGAAGAAATGTAGCCGTGTTAAACGATCCCTTCATGTATGATATGAGAAAATACCTGAAGAGCGATGAGGACATGCTTAATTCCGTTTCAAAGCATATCCTTTACAATCCCGACCGTACTGCCGTGATAAACCACATCACCAGTTACTACGGATTCACATTAAAGGATCTTGTGAGCTATGAAAGAAAGCATAATGAAAAAAACGGTGAAAACAGTTCTGACGGATCCGATTATAATTACTCATGGAACTGCGGTGATGAGGGACCGAGCAGGAAGAAGGCCGTTAATATACTGAGACTCAGGCAGATGAAAAATGCCATGATGCTGCTCCTTTTGTCTCAGGGAGTTCCGATGATAAGATATGGTGATGAATTCGGTAATTCGCAGCGGGGAAACAATAACGCATGGTGCCAGGACAACAGGATATCCTATCTTGACTGGAATGATCTTGAGAAGAACAGTGAACTGTTTGAATTCATAAGATCACTGATAAGCCTCAGAAAGGAACATCCGGTATTTCACGGAAGATACGCAAAGAAGATGTACGACTACATCTCGTGCGGCTCCCCCGATGTATCCTTCCATGGCGAGCAGGCCTGGAATCACAGCTTTGTAAATTACAACAGACATTTTGCCGTGCTGTATACCGGAGCGTATGAAAAGATCTCTGACAAGACATGTGATGATGATTTTTATACGGCGTACAACATGCATTGGACGGGACACCGTTTTCATCCTCCGAAGCCGGCAAAGGGTAAAAAATGGGAGATATGCCTGTCATCCGGCAACGGAAAGGAAGCCGGGATCTATGATCCCGTTAAAAATGAGCTTGCGGTATTTGCAAGGAGTATTGTGGTCATGAGAGCCAGATGACCGGATTATCCTTAAAGCTCATCGCAGCTTTGACCATGTTTTTGGATCATATAGGACATGTGCTTTTTCCGGGACAGTTATGGCTCCGGTACATCGGGAGGATAGCCTTTCCTATATACTGTTTCCTTATAGTCGAGGGTTTCCTGCATACAAGGGATCTGAGACGTTATATGTTCCGGCTCCTTATCTTCGGGATAATATCGGAGATACCGTTTGATCTTGCTTTTTACGGAGAGATCTTTACGGTGGAGCATCAGAATGTTTTTTGGACTTTGCTTCTTGGGCTTTTGGCGATATCCGTCATGAGCCTGATCAGGCATAAGAATATATATGTCAGATGGCTGATGCAGGCCCTGGCGGCGGTTCCCTTCGGGGTATGCGCCCAGCTTGCCCATACGGATTACAGATGGATAGGTGTGGCACTTATCGCGAGCATGTATTTATTTCGAAGCCTTGAAATACTAAAGGTTGCATCGGGGGCGGTTTTTATGTTACCCTTTTTTACGAATGAGATCGAGTATATCGGTCTTGCCGCATATCTGCCGATGCATTTTTATAACGGCAGGAGCGGTATGATACGCGGTATTCCCGGAAGGATACTGCAGCTTGCGTTTTATATATTCTATCCTCTGCATTTGTTGATTCTGATATTTATTAGGGACAGGATATGGATATATTAAAGCATTTTCTGACGATAACCGAACACAGGACAGAGGTGATGAAGTGCTGCTTCAGGTGCGGTCTGTACCGGCAGGGACTGATGCATGATCTGTCAAAATATTCGCCGACGGAGTTTCTTAACGGAGCAAAGTATTATCAGGGCTACAGGAGCCCGAATAATGCCGAACGCGAAGAAAAGGGCTATTCGGAGGCATGGCTGCATCACAAGGGACGCAACCGCCATCATTATGAATACTGGGTAGATTACTGCTCCGAGACTTCTCTTGCAAAAGCCGGAACGGGAGGAATGGTTCCTGTTGAGATGCCGAGAAAATATCTGGTGGAGATGATCTGTGACAGGGTTGCTGCGTCAAAGGTGTATAATAAGGGACATTATACGGATGATATGCCGTTAAAGTATTTTGAGAGATCTATGGATATGATCTTTATGAACAGTAATACAAAGAAGGAGCTCCACGCTTTCCTGAAGATGATAGCCGTCTTCGGTGAAGACAGGACTTTCAGATTTATAAAAGAGAGGTATCTTAAAAATGGATGAATTAAAGATCGAGGCAAAGGTTGAAAATCTGGATCAGGTTCTTGCATTTGTGGATGAGAGGCTTGAAAACTACGACTGCCCCATGAAAATACAGACGCAGATCGATATTGCAGTCGAAGAGATTTTTGTGAATATTGCAAGCTATGCATATGCTCCGGCAAAAGGAAAAGCGACAGTACGAGTGGAAGTAGCTGACGATCCTTTAGAGGT
>CACZRA010000212.1 GCA_902783395.1 uncultured Lachnospiraceae bacterium | reverse complement strand
GAGCTCTCTGATGATTTCAGCATTCATCTCGTTTTCCTCCTGTATTGTAAAAGTCCGACGTTCATACCGTGCTTTGCAGCTTTCCGGCAGAGGACCATCAAAGTCTCGCAACCACAAGATGATATCACAGATTGACGGTGAATATCAAGGATAAATTAATAAATCCCCCGCTCCTCCATGTATTTTCTGTAGAGATCCGGCCTTATTTCCCTGGTAACCCGTCTCATCTCGTGCATCCTGTAATTATCGACCCCGGCGTGGTCTCCCGAGAGCAGGATATCCGGAACCCTTTTTCCGTGCCACTCACCTGGTCTTGTATACTGCGGATACTCAAGAAGTCCGCCTGTATTAAAGGATTCGGTCTCCGCGGATTCGTCGTTTTTCAGCACTCCCGGGATAAGCCTTGATACTGAATCCATCACAACAAGGGCTGACAGCTCTCCGCCTGTCAGGATATAATCTCCGATCGATATCCTGTCCGTAACTATCTCCTCTATGACTCTCTCATCTATGCCCTCATAATGCCCGCACAGAAAAATAAGCTCTTTTTCCTTTGAAAGCTCTTCTGCCTTTGACTGCGAAAAAACCTCACCTGCGGGCGTCATGTATATAACCCTTACTTTTTTATCGTGTCCGTTCCCTGCGGCTTCCGTATCTTCCGCCGCCTCAAGCCTTCTCTTCGCCTCCTCAAAGGCGCGGAAGACCGGCTCACACTGCATGAGCATTCCCGCTCCGCCTCCGTAGGTATAACCGTCTATGGAGCCGTAGGAATTGGTACTGTAATCCCTGATATTTACAGTGTCCAGCTCTATCAGGCCTTCACCTGATGCGCGTCCCGTAACCCCGGTCTTAAAAGCCGATTCGACCATTTCGGGAAAAATGGTGAGCACCTCAAACCTCATGAAAGCAGCCCCTCCATGACATGTATAGTCATTACTCCGTTTTCGGTGTCAACCTTTTTTACACAGTCCTTTATTGCCGGAATAAGGAACGATCTGCGGCTTTCGGGATCCGTTTCTACCTCATAGACATCATTGGCTCCCGTATGCATGACTTTAGTGAGTATCCCGAGCTTTTCTCCTTCATCGGATATCACATCCATCCCTATAAGATCAGCCTCATAGTATTCATCGGGTCCGAGCTTCTGGGCGTTTTCCCTGGGGACGCATACATAAGCTCCCCTGTATTTTTCAACCGCATCTATGCCGTCTATGCCCTCAAACTTCAAAAGGGCCAGGCTCTTGCTGAACCTGACCGATTTAATGGTTACGGGAATATCCTCCTTCGGCGTCTTAAGTATCACGTCCCTAAGTTCCCTGAACCTGACTTCGGGATCATCCGTCGTGGGATAGACCTTCACTTCTCCTTTGAGTCCGTGGGTTGATGTTATCTGTCCTACGGATAAAAGCTTAAGCTTCTTCCTCATCAACTATATCCACGTTAACATGCTTGTCGGTTTTTGTAGCCGCAGCCTTCACGACAGATCTTATGGCTTTAGCTATACGTCCGGATCTTCCTATGACTTTTCCCATATCCTCTTTAGCAACACGCAGTGTCACATTTATCTCCCTGTCATTTTCCTCTTCGGTGACTACCACCTTGTCGGGATTATCGACGAGAGCTCTGGCTATGGTTTCCACCAGTTCCTTCATGATATTTTCACCTCCGTTATTTTTCTTTTATTGTCTTCTTATACGGAGGATCTTACTTTGAGATACCGGCGTTCTTGAAGAGCCTTGCAACCGTCTCGGTAGGCTGTGCTCCGTTGGAGAGCCACTTACGCGCCTCTTCCTCGTTGATCTTTACTTCTGCAGGCTCCTTTAAGGGATCGTATGTGCCGATCTCAGCAAGTGCCGTGCTCTGTGTGGTCCTTCTCGCATCAGATACGATTATCCTGTAAAAAGGAGCTTTCTTCTTTCCGATTCTCTTGAGTCTGATCTTTACCATTATTTTTTCCTCCATGTAATATTATGATTAAGTCGCCAAAGGCACTGAATCACTATTTTGATACCACACTCACAATCCGCTGATTTGCTACGCAAATTGCTACTTGCGACGGGGCTGCGTGCTGTTGTTTGACGCCCAAAGGTTACAATTTTAACTGTTTCATGAGGTTCTGCATCTGCGCCATCTGTCCGAAGCGCCCCCTCTTCTTTCCGCCGCCGTTCAGCTGCTTCATCATCTTGCTCATCTGCTCAAACTGCTTTACGAGCCGGTTCACATGCATGATATCCACTCCCGCTCCCCTCGCAATGCGGTTCTTGCGTTTCGGATTAAGTATCTTCGGATCATCCCTTTCCGCGGGCGTCATGCTCATTATGATGGCCTCATTGCGCTTCAGCATGCTTTCATCGATCTCCGGCAGACCCTTTCCTCCGATACCGAGCATCGAGATCACGGAGCCCATGCCGCCGAGCTTATTCACCTGCTTCATGGAGTCAAGATAATCGTTAAACGTAAACCTTCCCTTTTTCAGGCTTTCGGCTGCCTTCCTCGCGTCCTCCTCATCTATGGCTTCACCTGCCTTTTCGATAAGCGAGAGGACATCTCCCATTCCGAGGATACGCCCCGCCATCCTGTCGGGGTAGAATATATCAAAATCCTGAGGCTTCTCTCCGCTTGCAGCAAACATGACCGGTTTTCCGGTAACAGCCTTTATGGAAAGCGCGGCTCCGCCTCTGGTATCACCGTCAAGCTTGGTAAGGATGACACCGTCTATGCCGACCTTATCATCAAATCCCGTGGCTACATCAACGGCCGCCTGGCCGGTGCCGGCGTCAACGACAAGGAGCGTATCGTCTACGTGTATCCTCTCCTTGATATCATGAAGCTCCTGCATCAGGGCCTCATCTATCTGCTGACGTCCTGCGGTATCGAGGATCACGACATCGAAATGCTCTTTTCTTGCCTGATCCACAGCAGCGGAAGCTATATCTACCGGGCTTTTGTCCGTGCCCATCTCAAAAACGGGAGCATCGACCTTTGCTCCGTTGACCTTCAGCTGTTCGATGGCTGCCGGTCTGTATACGTCAAGAGCGGCAAGCATAGTTTTTTTGCTCTTATTCTTAAGGTGGAGGGCCAGCTTTCCGCAGGTTGTCGTCTTACCTGCTCCGTTAAGTCCCGCCATCATGATAACAGTCGGCTCGGGAGCATTGGCAAACTTAAGATTCGATGCCTCGCTTCCCATGAGGGCGGTCATCTCTTCATTTACGAGCTTGATGACCTGCTGTCCGGGATTCAGACCGTTCATGATATCGCTTCCGACGGCCTTTTCCTCGACAGATTTCGTAAACTGCTTTACAACCTTGAAGTTAACATCGGCCTCAAGGAGCGCCATACGCACTTCCTTGAGCGCAGTCTTTACATCGTCCTCGGTCAGCGTTCCCTTGCTTCTGAGCTTTTTGAATACATTCTGCAGTTTATCGCTGAGACTCTCAAATGCCATCTAAATGACCTCTTCCAACGCGTCTGCTATCTTTTCTATCTCTGTCCTGTCTATGCTGTCCCCGCCGAGTGCGGTCCTCAGGGATGACGCATATTCTCCCAGCATCCTCCCTTTTCTTATAAGTCCGAGCTCTTCTTCGTATTTTCTAAGCTTATCATCGGTACGCTTCAGCGTCTCGGATACAGCCTGCCTTGATATTCCCATCTCCTCCGCTATCTCCGCAAGGGACATATCATCCACGACGCAGGCTTCGTATATCCTTTTATTCTTCTCATTCAAAAGCCCGCCGTAATTATCATACAGCAGGCCTCTTTCTATAAGCTTTTCCATGATGATAAGTACCGGAAGGTAATACTAACAGAACTTGCCGGCGCTGTCAACTTTTTTTCTTGACAGCAGTTCAGGATACCAGGATGTGTTCGGTCTGCCCGGAATCCTTAAGCTTATTTACAGCACTTGAGAGCATAAGCTTGATGCGGTTCAGCTGATTGACCTCCGAAGCTCCGGGATCGTAATCGATGGCCACGATATTTGACTCGGGATGAAGCTCCCTTACCTTCTTTATCACTCCCTTGCCGACAACATGATTCGGCAGGCAGCCGAAGGGCTGCACACATACCACATTGCTTACATCCGAATGTATGAGCTCCATTATCTCACCGGTCAGGAACCAGCCTTCTCCGGTCTGATTGCCTATATCCACTATGGGTCTCGCAAGATCGGCTATGTCCGTGATCTTCGTGTGCGGCGTAAAATGAACCGATGCCGACAGAAGCTTTGATGGATAACTCCGCAGCCGGTTTATCACCCAGATAAGGAACTTATTAAGTCTCTCCGCCTTCTTTGACTGTCCGAGATACTCTCCTTTATATACCTGGTTATAAAAGCTGTAACAGAAGAAATCCATAAAGTCGGGGACTATGACCTCTGCGCCCTCCTCCTCAAGCAGCTCCACAAGATGGTTGTTGGCGGCAGGCATGTATTTCACGAGGATCTCTCCTACTATCCCCACCCGCGGCAGCGTCATCCTTTCGTGTATCGGAAGCTCATCAAAGGCTGTTATTATCCTGCGGCAGAGTTTTTTGTATTTTGAATATGAAAGGCTGCCGGAAGAAAGAAAATCCTGTGCTTCCTTCAGCAGCTGCCTGTGCAGCTTATTCGCAGAGCCCTTTTTCTTCTCATACGGTCTCATCCGGTACAGGCATTTCATGAAAAGATCGCCGATCTCAGCGCCGTATACCATCCTGACTACAAGCGACGGACTGATATGAAATCCCGGGTTTGGCTCAAGGCCGACCGCGTTCAGTGAGATAACCGGAATGTGCTCCATGCCGGCTTTTTTCAGGGCTCTTCTTATGAACGCAACATAATTCGTGGCGCGGCATCCGCCTCCGGTCTGGCTCATTATCACGGCGGTACGGTCAAGGTCATATTCTCCCGAAAGCAGTGCCTGCATTATCTGCCCGACGACCATCATCGATGGGTAACAGGCATCGTTATTCACATATTTCAGCCCTATGTTCACGGCCTCGTGACCGTCATTATCAAGGAACACGAAATTATAGCCTTCAGCCTTCATCGCAGGCTCAAGCACTTCAAAATGTATCGGCGACATCTGGGGTGCGATAATGGTATAGCCCCTGTCCTTCATCTCCTCGGTGAACAATACCCTTTCCTGATCCAGCGGCCTTATATCACGTACCGTCCCCTTCATATCGCGCACGCGGAGAGCCGCAAGAAGGGAACGCACCCTGATACGGGCGGCTCCGAGATTGTTTACTTCATCTATCTTAAGGCAGGTATATATCTTCTCTCCGGTCTCAAGTATCTCCGCCACCTGGTCGGTCGTAACCGCGTCAAGTCCGCAGCCGAAGGAATTGAGCTGGATAAGATCCACGTCATCCCTGTGCTTCACAAATTCCGCCGCTGCATACAGTCTCGAATGATACATCCACTGGTCTATGACACGCAGAGGCCTTTCAACCTTTCCGAGGTGTGATACGGAATCCTCCGTGAGCACAGCCACTCTGTGTGACGTTATAAGCTCGGGAATGCCGTGATTGATCTCGGGATCTATATGATAAGGCCTTCCGGCCAGAACTATGCCCCTCGTATGATTATCAGCGATCCATTTAAGGGCTTCCTCCCCCTTCGCCTGTATATCCTTTCTTGCCCTGTCCTGCTCCTCCCATGCTTCATGAACGGCCTTTATTATCTCAGACGGATCCACCTCGGGCAGAGCCTCTATGAGTCTCGGATAAATATCCTCCGGACAGTCAAACGCAATGAAAGGATTCCTGAAATCCACGTTATGAAGCTTCAGATCCTCGACATTGTTCTTTATATTTTCCGAATAGGATGTTACTATCGGGCAGTTGAAGTGGTTGCCCGCATCCTTGAACTCGTTTCTCTCGTAGAATAAGGACGGATAGAATATGAACCTGACATTATTATTTATAAGCCATTGGATATGCCCGTGAGCAAGCTTAGCAGGGTAACACTCCGATTCCGAGGGTATCGACTCGATACCGAGCTCATAGATCTTATGGCTTGCCTGGGGCGAAAGCACTACCCTGTACCCCAGCCTTGTAAAGAAGGTGAACCAGAAGGGATAATCCTCATACATATTGAGCGCTCTCGGTATACCCACCTCGCCCCTTGGCGCATCATAGCTCTCCAGCGGTTCGTAGCCGAAGATCCTCTTCATCTTCCAGTCATACAGATTGGGTACGTCGGTATTGGTTTTGGTCCGGCCAAGCCCCCTCTCGCACCGGTTCCCGGAAATGAAGGTTCTTCCTCCGGTAAAGCGGTTTATCGTAAGCCGGCAGTTATTCGTACATCCCTGACACTTTGTCATGGATGTCGTAAACTGAAGATTCCTGATCTCATCTATGGAAAGCATACCGGAGCCCCTGCCCTCAGCATGTCTCTCCTTTGCTATCAGCGCAGCTCCGAAGGCTCCCATGATACCGGCGATATCGGGACGCACGACCTCTACTCCGGCGATACGCTCCAGGGATCTCAGGACAGCATTATTGTAAAAGGTTCCGCCCTGGACGACTATTACCCTGCCCAGCTCGGAAGCATCCGACACCTTAATCACCTTAAAGAGTGCATTCTTTATCACGGAATAGGCAAGTCCCGCAGAGATATCATCTACCCCGGCTCCCTCCTTCTGTGCCTGCTTCACCTTGGAATTCATGAACACCGTGCAGCGTGTACCGAGATCTATGGGATGAGGGGCAAAAAGCGCTGCTTCCGCGAAATCCTCAACAGACATATTGAGTGATCTTGCAAAGGTCTCAAGGAAAGAACCGCATCCCGAGGAACAGGCCTCATTCAGCATGACGGAATCGACAGTGCAGTTTTTGATCCTTATGCATTTCATATCCTGGCCGCCGATATCAAGGATACAGTCCACATCCGGCCTGAAATGGGCGGCCGCATAATAATGGGCTACAGTCTCCACCTCTCCTTCGTCGAGCTTCAGCGCCGACTTAATAAGTGCCTCCCCATAGCCCGTGGAGCATGCTCCCGCTATCGTGACTTCTTCCGGCTTCCTGTCGTATATCTCCTTTATAGACTCTATGGCAGTCATCAGAGGGGAACCGTTATTGTTTGAATAAAAGGAATATAAAAGATCGCCCTTTTCCGATATCAGGGCGCACTTTGTCGTAGTCGATCCCGCGTCTATCCCGAGATAGGCCTTTCCCCTGTATGAAGAAAGGTCAGCCTTCTTAACCCTGGCCTTGTCATGACGCCGGACGAAAATATTATAATCCCTGTCATCCTGAAACAGGGGCTCCATCCTCTCCACTTCAAATTCAAGATGGATGGGTGATCGCAAAGCCTCTACCATGGACGACAGAGGTCTTGCGTGCTTATCATCATGATTCATTGCCGAGCCGATCGCAGCAAAAAGATGGGAATTTTCCGGGATTATCGCATGCTCATCATCAAGCCTTAAGGTACGGATAAAAGAGTTCCTCAGCTCATTAAGGAAATGCAGAGGTCCGCCGAGGAAGGCAACATGTCCTCTGATGGGTTTTCCGCAGGCAAGTCCCGATATGGTCTGATTCACGACAGCCTGGAAAATGGAAGCCGCAAGATCCTCCTTCCTGGCTCCTTCATTTATAAGGGGCTGGATATCGGATTTCGCGAACACACCGCAGCGCGCGGCTATCGTATACATTGAGCTGTAATCTCCGGCGAGCTCATTAAGCCCCGCGGCATCGGTCTGGAGAAGGGAAGCCATCTGATCGATAAAGGATCCCGTACCTCCGGCACAGATACCGTTCATACGCTGCTCCACATTGCCGTCTTCAAAATAGATTATCTTGGCATCCTCGCCGCCAAGCTCTATCGCGACGTCGGTCTGCGGTGCATAATGCTTTAATGCGGTGGCAACAGCCACCACCTCCTGGGTAAACGGCACTTCAATGGCGTTTGCCAGGGTCAGTCCTCCCGACCCCGTTATCATGGGAGCGACAGTCACATCCCCCGTAACCCCGAAGGCATCCTCCATAAGCTCTGAAAGGGTCTCTTTAATATTCGCAAAATGTCTGCGGTAGTCGGAAAAGAGGATGTTCATATCCTCATCCATCAAAGCGACCTTTACCGTGGTCGATCCTATGTCTATACCGAGCAAATGTATCTTATCCATCCGTAAAACCTCTGCGCATATGCCTTCGCGACGCTAAATCATACCACAGAACTCTTTCGGATTTAAACCGGACAGAACTCTCACTGTGTCAAAACGTCCCTGATAAGCTTTTGCACTTCCTCCGGCCCGGGCATGACCCTGAGTGCTCCGCGTCTTGTGGTAATAAGGGATGCCGCACCGTTCGCAAAGGTCAGCATTTCCCTGAGATCGTTCTCCTTAAGGCCGTCCAGCCCCTTCTCAAGGATGAAATGCAGCATGCATCCTCCGAAGGTATCCCCTGCCCCCGTTGTTTCTATCGTATCCTTCTGAAGGAAGGGAGGGACCTCAACCATGATAAAGCCTTCCTCCGTCCCATCCGTCTTATAATAAGCCCTGCTCCCCTGCTTACCCAGTGAAACGGCTATAAGCGGGATATCATACTTTTCGTATATCCACCGTATTCCTTCAGTGTAGTCGTCTTTTCCCGTAAGCCACTGTATCTCATTATCGGAGATCTTGAGAAAATCACAGTATTCCATTCCCTTCAGCACCTGCTCCCGGGCATCATCAAGACTCTCCCACAAAGGCTCCCTGAGGTTAGGATCAAAGGATATCAGGGCACCTGCCTCCTTTGCGGTCTTTACGGCATAAAGAGTCGCCTCTCTGACACCTTCATGCGTCATCGAAAGAGTTCCGAAATGGAAGATCCTTGCATCCTTTACGAGCTCCTCCTTTATCTCGGATCTGTCAAGCATCATATCTGCGCCCGGATTTCTGTAGAAAGAAAAATCCCTGTCACCGTCCTCAAAGGTCTTTACAAAAGCAAGAGTGGTCCTTGCTTTATCATCCATGACAAGTCCTGTGGTATCTATCCCGACATACTCAAGGACCTCCTCAAGCTCATGTCCGAATATATCATCTCCGACCTTCCCTATAAAGGCGACCTCATGCCCCAGCTTCTTAAGCATTGCGAGGACATTGCAGGGTGCCCCGCCGGGATTAGCCTCGTAAAGCGCATTTCCCTGACCGGATGTGCCGTTATTAGTCATATCGATAAGAAGCTCTCCGAGAGCAGTTACATCATACTTTTTCTTCATTGAAATCGTCCTTTTCCTTTCTCCGGTCATCACTCATACAGGTAAAGCAGGCAGGTCACGGATACTACTCTCTGACCGCTTTCATTTCCTTCTTGCATTCATACATGATCTGATCCGCTCTCTTCACCACATTATCCACTCCGGCATCACGGTCCTTATCATAGACGGCAACACCTATGGCTGCAGATATCTTTTCCCACGGCTCTGTTCTCTGATCCTCACGCAGCACCTCGAGCTGTGCCCTGAAATCATCCACGAGCTCATCTCTGTTCTCAAAATCGTGATTTTTCAAAATAACGACAAACTCATCTCCGCCCACACGGAATACAGGGGAATGCTCAAATACATGACAGACAATGAAGCACAGCTTCTTTATCGCAAGATTTCCCTGCTCATGCCCGTAGGTATCATTTATCCTCTTAAGGAAATTAAGATCTATCATGGCTATCCCGAAATTGGTATTCCCGTCCGCAAGCTCCCATTCAAGCTTCTGTATTTCCTTCTCATACGCCGTACGGTTCCTTATCCCGGTAAGCGCATCCTTATTGGCAAGATCGGCTATCCTCGCGGAATTACTCTTTTCATCCGCCAGCTCCGAATTCACCTTCACAAGGGATCTGATATAGTTTTCGATCTCAATGATCATGGAGATTATCTCTTCCGAAAGGGACACTATCTCATCATGGCCCTTTATATTCTGCTCTATATCGGTAACGACCGCGGAATCCTTGGAGGAAGTATAATTCCGGACGCTTTCCTCCAGTCTTATGATCTTAAAGATATAGTTCCTGTTTATTATGACCATGACGATCGTGAGACAGATGACAAAGACCACTGCAATGAACCCCAGCTGCTTAAACGTATTCCTCAGGATCTCGGCGTTAACATCCGCGATATCGACCTCTGCCACGGAAAGCCCCACCTTCTCATGGTTTATCCATACCGGAACATAGTAGGAATATGTATCCCCCCAGTTGTTGTGCCATACCTTATAGCCGTCCTGGGCTTCGCCTGTTTCCCAGGTCCTCCAGAGTATCTCATGATCCTTCTTCGGATTATGATACTCATCGTTAAGATACATATATTCCGCTTCATCTCCCTGCGGATGGTCTATGTTATTCGGATCGTGATCTTCTTCCAGATACTGGATATGCCTGGCTCTCGATGTCCTTACGCCGTCGATCATATATACATTAGACTCCT
>CACZRA010000211.1 GCA_902783395.1 uncultured Lachnospiraceae bacterium | reverse complement strand
TGTTGACTGCATGATCAAGAAGACACGTTCCGATCCCTTTCTTTTCATGCAGGCTGTCAAGTGACAGTATCTCCATATCGTTTTTAACGATCCGGTATGTAATAAGACCTACGATTTCATTGTCATCGCAGACATACCAGCCCTCTGTATTTCCGAGATCTATGCTTTCACCATGAACTGCCATATCCATAGTGAACCAATTTTTCATTATGAAGTCGTTTATTTTCTTTCGGTTCTTTTGATCTATCGGATATACCTCAAACAAAAAACTCATATCTGCCTTTCTGCCCGCATACGAGAGTATCCCGGTATCTGTCTGATTAAGACTCTTCCCTTCCTCTTGCCATTTCAAGTTCAGAGCGAAGAAGATCATACCGTTCAAGGAACCCCGGAAGCTCTGATTTTATGATATCATTGTTCCCTTCTTTTGCAGCTGCTTCGAGCTTTGCGGCTTCCTCCGAAAGCGCAGACGCGCCTATAGCTCGGGAAGTGCTTTTAAGTGAATGCAGCAAGAGCGTCAGCGCTCCCATATCCGATGCCGCCTGATATTCTCTTAACTGTTCCGATTTTTCCGCCGCCGATGACCGGAAAATATCCAGGGCATCGATGTAATCCTCAACATCACCGCAGTATTCCAGGCCTTTCTCTGTATCAAGCCCTTCTATTGCCTTAAGCTCAATTGGAACCGAATCCGGAATTCCGATATCCGTTGTCGTTGCCTTCCGGATCTTTTCCTCCGGAAGAAACTTCAGCAGCATTTCCTCCATATCCGTGAGGTTTACCGGCTTGGTAAGATAATCAGAAAATCCGGCCTTGATCATCTCCTCCCTGGCACCTGACAGTGCGTTCGCAGTGAGAGAGATGACGGGCGTGCCGCTTATCTTATCCGGATACAGCTTCATGAGCTCGCAGAGCGTTTCCATTCCGTCCATATTCGGCATCCTATGGTCGAGAAAGACCATATCGTATCTTTTATCCCTAAACAGTTCTATACACTCGGCGCCGCTTTGTGCAGTGTCGATCTTCATGCAGTTATCTTTTAGGAGCCCGCAGATGACCTGCAGGTTCATCGGGGTGTCATCAACTATCAGTATCCTTGCATCAGGCGCCGTGAAGGTTGCGGCGCGGCGTTTGCGCGTGTATCTTCCGGTATCTGCTTCCAGTGACGCAAACGGGCCAATGGGAGTCCGGTCGGCGATTCCCTGCCGTACAGTGAAATAAAAACGCGATCCCTTTCCGTACGTGCTTTGGACATGGATCTCGCTTCCCATCAGGGCAAGAAGTCTTTGCGTTATGGCAAGCCCCAGTCCGGAGCCCTCGATATTACGGTTCTTTTCCAGATCAAGCCTTTCAAAGGCCGAGTAGAGTCCGTCCATCTCGTCTTCCTTTATGCCTATTCCCGTATCCTCGACCGAAACCTCCATAAGGAAGCTGTCCTCTTCTGAAGACAGGAGCTTCAGGGAAAGAGCAACGTGTCCGTCTTCGGTGTATTTCACCGCATTTGTGAGCAGATTAGTGAGTATCTGGCGCAGTTTCTGCATATCCCCGACAGGCATGACCGGAAGCGCTTCATCGACGTTTAATAAAAACTTCAGGCCCTTCTCACCGGCACGGATCATTATCATCACATTCAGATCTCGCAAAAGCTCCGGCAAAGAGTACGGAACCGGTATCAGCTCCATATGTCCCGATTCTATCTTTGAAAAATCAAGAATATCATTGATAATGCCCAACAGGCTCTCTCCTGCTTTTTCTATATTATCCGAATAAGAAAGGATCGCCTCATCTGTGCTTTCCCGCTGTATCATCTCATTCATACCGAGGATCGCCGTAATGGGAGTCCGTATCTCGTGAGACATATTGGAAACAAAATCTGATTTCATGCGGTCAGCCAGGCGCGTGCGCTTAAGATCACGAACAATCAGCGCTATTATAAAGACTGCGATGATAAGAAGCATGATAAGGAACAGCCATATATTATCCTTCACCATATCCAGAAAAGTATATGAATACAGTTCGCCCGTATATTTACTCGCTATGTCCTGGGAGTACTCCGGACCGATGATCTTTATCCCGTGATTTAATAGCTTCAGCAGTCCCTCGTTCCCTATCTTGACGCCGAAGCAGCGGTCATCCGTCCACCCCAGCTGCTGCAGGAAAAGCCCTCTGTACTTGCTGTTCTTCAGTATCTCATTTGCGCGCAGGCCGTTCAGCGTTGTGGCTCCCGCCTCTTTCTTTAGCACTGCCTTAAGACAGGAATCTATATCCGGGTAAAAGGAGAACTTTGCATCGGGAAAGTTGGTCCGGACATAGTAATACTGCATGCGGTTATTCTCATTGACCGCAAAATGCGATATGTCTTCTTCTTCGTATGCGCCCTCATATACCAGATCCGTAGTGGCGGATACGACAGCCGCCGACTGGTAAATGCCGCTTTCTTCGGAATAATAAAGACCGCCGCCGACGGGGAAACAGGCGTCGATATCGCCCTCAGTCACGGCCCGGATCATATCGTCGTATCTGTCATAGCCGGTATAGGATATCGTTATATCCGGAACAGAGAGCTCCTCAAATATCTTTGGCAGCAGATCCTTGACTATTCCGGTTGCGTTGCCGTAAGGATCGGTTGCGCTGTATGGCATGTAATTATTCAGATAACCGACCTCGATACTTTTGTTTTCCTCTATCCATTCACGCTCGGCCGCAGAAAACGTATGTCCTGAAACACTGGAAGAGTAATACTTGCTCTGAAGGCTGCTTATATAGTCCGGCTCTTCCGCCGCAAGCTGGGACTGTGCCGTATCGAGCTCCTCCAGGATATCTTCACGTCCGATGGTGACACAGAGGTAATAATCGGATGCCCCGAATACGCAGATCACTTCGGAATCCTCACGGCCGTATGCGCCGTCGCCCTCCGCAGCCAGTACGTCCACATCCCGGTCATCAAATGCCTCAAAAAGCGATTCGTAATCATCAAAAGGCACGATCTCGGCTTCTATTGACTGTGCCTTCAGATATTCCTCGAGCACATCCTTTATCGCGCTGTTTAAAACCCCGATCTTTCTTCCGTAAACGGATGACGGCGTATATGTGACCGAAGGATCGTCCGTATGTCTTACAAGCGTGTAGCTTTCACTTCCCATAGGCTCGGACGGATATCCTATCGTTCCTATCCGGTCGTCCCGCTTCGCAAGCCCTGCCAGAAGATCAATCTCTCCCGAAAGAAGCATATCGTAGAGCTCATTAAAGCCGCCGTATACGTACTCATAATGCCAGCCTGTATACTCGGACAGCTTGCAGTAATACTCGTAAGCATATCCGGTCTTTACTGCACCGGAAGCCGCGCCCTCTTCAAAGACTTCATTTTCGTAATATCCGACCTTTATGGGTTCATTTTCGGCCCCCTTGTTTTCAGCGTACGTCAGCACAGGACAGGACAGCCCGACAAAGATAATCACGGCCAGAAGAAGATATGCAGTTATTCTTCGTACTCCCTTCATTGACACGACCTTCCCTCCGACTTGTATATATAGGGTTTGAACGAGATATGTCTTTTTCAGGACTTTGTTATTTATACTGTTATCTCTATCTGATTCTCTTCGAACCCTGCAATACAGCTTTCATAATACCCGTCTCCTGTTGTTCTCGGACCACTGGTCACATCGTATCCGTCATTACGCATCAGTTCTGTCAGTCGGTCAACCTCTTCTTTGCTTCCCACGGAGAAAGCAATATGGCTGTAGCCCGTGCGGTCCTTTGTCTTATTCAGATCATCCATTTCCGGCTTGCTCATGATCTCAAGCCTGGCTCCGTCATCAAAGCAGATGAAATAAGACCGGAATCCGGTATCCTCATTCCGGTATCCATCATTTGACCTGCCGCCCAGATACTTTATGAAGAAATCTCTGGCAGCTTCAAGATCATTTACATACATTGCAACATGATCTATTCTCATTCAGTATTTATCTCCTCGCAAAATTCCTGCCATCATAAAACCTTTGTCAGTTGTGCTGCTATTCTGCGTCGTATCAAACGTCAAGCCCAGACTGTCGCAGATCGCTTTCGCATCCTTATCGCCTGTAGACGCCAGATTATATGTTGTCATCTTTGCGGTGTTAAAAACCGGATTTACGCGTTCCAATAATGCCTGATCGTATTCCATTTTTTCCTCCAAATAGCTATCCGTACGTTTCTTCAATACTAAGCGGTACACA
>CACZRA010000210.1 GCA_902783395.1 uncultured Lachnospiraceae bacterium | reverse complement strand
GTAAAGTTTGCGGCGAACACATGTTTGAAAAATAGTACATCCGGATTTATTGACGAAAAGCAGGGGAAGCATTATATTATAAGAAAATAGAAGCTGTTTTTGAAGCCGTTTTAAGTTCTTCAATGATGAAGAAGGAGGAACAGCATGAAAAAGATATACGGGTCGTTTGTTGCTTTTACAATGGCTGTTATACTTGCTACATTTCCGTTAGCCGGCATCGCGGCAGCCAGAGAAGGGGAGGCGAAAAGCACCGAGGCTATCGGGGCATCGCAGTATAATTCGGCCAACGTGAGTGTACTTAACAATCTCATGCTACAGAAAATGAATGAATTAAGGGCATCAGTCGGAGTCGGCAGTCTGTCGATCGATCCTACTCTTAATTCTTATGCCGCAACCAGGTCGGTAGAGGCAACGACCAAATGGTCCCATACAAGACCTAACGGAGCTCAGGGCTGTGATATGATACCGGGCAATAAATGGAGGGGTGAGAATCTTTCCTATGTTACCTTCCCCGATTTCTCATACAGTCAGGAGGAGCAGGAGCAGGCGGCCCAGATAATGTTTGATAATCTGGTCGCATCCCCCACCCATTATGACAATATGACATTCGGGTCGTTCACCAAGGTGGGGATAAGGACAAATGTTGCGAACACGGGGAACGGTGTCAGGCTTACGACAGCGTATCTCTTTTCCAACTGACCGGAGATATAAGAGGCGTGTTAAACGGGGGAGCCCTGAAAAAGGGCTCTTCTTTATTGACGGGAATACGAGTGAAGTGAGGCTGTTATTTGAACAGAGAATTGTTTTGCAAAGGACTTAAAGACGGTATACCCATTGCGATGGGATACCTGGCTGTTGCCTTCACCTTGGGCATTACAGCCGCAAACACGGGAATGAATGCTTTCCAGAGCTTCATCATGTCATTCGGCATGCTCGCCTCCGCAGGGGAATATGAAGCGATAGTTCTTATAGGAATGGCCGCAGGTGTCCTGGAGATGATAGCGACTACGCTTATCATTAATCTGAGATATTTTCTCATGAGCTGTTCACTTTCGCAAAAGCTGTCTTCAGCCGTACCTATGTGGAAACGGTTTTTGCTTGCCTGGTTTGTAACTGATGAGCTTTTCGGTATATCTTCTGCCGTAGAGGGATATCTCGATCCGGTCTATACATACGGAGCAGCGGCAGTATCCGTTACGGGCTGGTGTCTGGGAACCGTTCTGGGTGTTCTCGCAGGAGAGATACTGCCCCCCAGGCTTTCATCCGCTATGAGTGTAGCGCTTTACGGCATGTTCCTTGCGATCATCATTCCTCCCGCAAGAAAGAGCCGGTTTATGGCTGTACTTATAATGACTGCCATGGCCGCCAGTCTTATTTTTTCGAAGGCTCCTGTAATATCAGGCATTTCAGAGGGCTTCAGGATAATAATACTGACCGTGGTGATCGCCGGCATCGCAGCGTATCTGCGCCCCGTAGAGGAGAGCTGACATGAACGAAAGAAGGATTTACTTTTCTCTTGCCGTAATGATACTGACGGTTTACGCAATAAGGGTCATTCCGTTCGTTATTTTCAGGAAAGAGATAAAGAACAAATGGGTGCGGTCATTCCTGTATTATGTGCCGTATGTGACTCTCGCGGTGATGACCTTTCCCGCGATACTTTCCGCTACTTCGTCGGTATGGTCAGGAGCTGCCGCACTGGCTGTCGGAGTCATCGCAGCGCTCATCGGCGGCGATCTCTTTACGGTTGCAATAAGTGCCTGTGTTGCTGTATTCTTAAGTGAGTTGTTTTTGATATAAGGAGGATGATCATATCGGAGAAACCCTTCGGTATTTCTCCTCAGGCAGCCGCAAAGAATGCGGCATAAGGAGGAAATTATGAAAGCGGTATTATGGGATATCATAACTATTGCGATAGGGGTAGTGCTAATACTGTTTCCGGGTGAGACGATGGATATCAGCATCAAGGTGATAGGTGTGATACTCCTTGTGGCGGGGGTAGCCGGAGTAATCCTGGGCATAAAGGGTAAGGGAGCATATGTCGTATACACGATGTCGGGCGCCGTGGTCGCGATCATCGGAGGTGTGGTCTGTCTGCTTCAGCCTCAGATAATCAAATCGATCCTTCCGCTGATCATGGGTATAGTGATACTTGCCACGGGACTGTTCAATATATTCAACGCATTCAGCGCAAAACGCGCAGGAGCATCCAAGTGGCTTATTTCTCTTTTTCTTGCATTGATAACCGTGGTATGCGGCGTGATCATTCTTCTGAACCTTAACAGTGCGGCCAATCTGCTTGTTACGATCATCGGTATCATCTTCGTATATAACGGGGTTTCAATGCTGATCATGAAGGCGTTGAATAAGGTATAGCTTTTGAAGAATTATATAAGGATAGCAAGACCCGATCACTGGGTAAAAAATATTTTTATAATTCCGGGGATTGCCGTGGGCTTTCTGCTTGCGGAGATGCCTCCGTTAAACGAGCTTTTATTCAGATTTATCATCGGCTTTGCTGCAACCTGTGCCATTGCTTCGGCAAATTACGTGATAAACGAATGGCTCGATGCCGAATTTGATAAGTATCATCCGACAAAGAAATACAGGCCGGTCGTATCCGAAAATATGAAGTTCAGCCTTGTGATGGTGGAATACGTGGTGCTGATCATTACAGGGCTTGGTCTGTCGCTTCTCATAAACAAGGGTTTTTTTGTGACAGAGGTATGGCTTCTTGTCATGGGGATACTCTATAACGTAAAGCCTTTCCGTACCAAGGATATTCCTTTCCTTGACGTTATCACCGAATCCGTAAACAACATGATAAGGCTCCTTCTCGGATGGTTCATTGTGACGGATTCCTCCGTTCCGCCCGGAAGCATACTGCTGGGCTATTGGATGGGAGGCGCCTTCCTTATGGGGATAAAGCGCTTCGCGGAATACCGTATGATAGGTGATCCGGAGACGGCCGGGCTATACAGGAAGAGCTTCGCTGCATATTCGGAGCGGACTCTTCTTTGTTCCAGTATGTATTATGCCTTCTGCTCGACCTTCTGTATGGGTCTCTTTCTTGTGAAATACAGGATAGAATATGTACTTGCCATGCCGTTCCTATTCCTGCTTTTTGTATATTATCTCTATATAGCGTTTAAGGATGACTCGGCGGTCCAGAAGCCGGAAAAGCTGTATAAGGAAAAGAAGCTCATGGCTTTTGTCGTTCTTATCGTAGTGATATTCGTTATACTTACCTTTGTGGATATACCCGCTCTGAGACTCTTCCAGGATCCCTTCCTTATTTCGATCTGAGGGAGATCAGAAGCTTTTAAGGAGATTGAAATAATATGAGCGAAAAGAATAAAGTATTGCTTTTTTATCCTCCCGGCCCCATGTACCAGAGGGGAGAGGACAGGTGCCAGCAGGCCGTCGAAGGCAGCTCAGCGGAGGCGATGCGTGCCTGCAATGATCTGGGATATGCGGCTGCGGTACTGCTCAAAAAGGGCTATGAGATAAAGCTCAGGGACTATCAGACGGAGCAGTGTTCTGTCGACCGGATGTATGCCGAGGTGGACAGCTTCAAGCCGGATCTTCTGATGATGAGTACGACCAATACCAGCATCTATGAGGATATTAAGATAATGAACGATCTTAAGGCAAGATGCGGCGCGGTCACGGTGTTCAAAGGGGCGATATTTTATGCGCCTGAGCAGGAGATGCTGGATCTTCTGGATCTGAGTCAGATAGACTATATGATAGGGGGAGAAGTAGATTTTGCCATAGACGGTATAGCCGATCATGCCCTAAGAGGTGAGGGCGATATATCCGAGGTCGATAATATACTCTATAAGGATGAAAACGGAAAGATAATACAGACAAGGTTCCATGTATGGGGACAGGATCTGGACGCCCAGCCCTTCCCTGCCAGAGAATATATGAATAACGGCCTTTATACGAGACCGGATACGGATGCTCCGATGGCTACAATACAGACGGCAAGAGGATGTCCCTCGAGCTGCGTATTCTGTCTGACTCCCGGTATTTCGGGAAAGTGTGTGCGCTTCAGGAGTCCTGAGAACGTAATGGCCGAGCTTACGGAATGCTATGAAAAATTCGGGATAAAGGATTTTTTCTTTAAGGCGGATACCTTTACGATAAATGGGGAGTGGGTTAAGAAGCTCTGCAATCTGATCATCGATTCACCGCTTTACGGAAAGATCAACTTTACCGCTAATTCAAGAGTGAATCCCTTGAAGAAGGAGACACTTGAGCTCATGAAAAAGGCCGGGTGCTTCATGGTTGCCTTCGGCTTTGAGTCAGGCAGTGACGCTATCCTGAAGAAGATAAAAAAAGGAGCTACGGTAGAGCAGAATCTTCAGGCTGCCAGATGGTGTCATGAGGTAGGGCTGCCTTTCTGGGGATTCTTTGTCATTGGTTTTCCGTGGGAAAACAAAGGGCATATCATGAAGACCAGGAAGCTTATCTACGAGGCCGATCCCGATTTCATTGAGGTCAAGATGGCTCTTCCCTATTACGGGACTCCTTTGTATGAGACCTGCAGGGAAGAGAATCTTCTTGCAAAGAATGTGTACGGGAGCGATTTTTTCCATTCAAGCATGAACGGGACGATGTATCTTACGATAAAAGAGGTAGAAAGCTTAAGAAAGAGGATACTTCTCGGGTTTTATCTTCGTCCTAAATACATCCTTCGGAAAATGGAGGAATGTGCAAAACAGCCTTCGGTCTTCCTTAACTATTGCAGATACGGAATAAGACTCATAGTGAATCTTTTCAGATAACTATGGCTGGGCTTTATGACAGGCTTTCAAAATATGACCTTATCATTTTCGATATGGACGGCACTCTCTATTTTCAGAGAGGAATGCAGATAAGGATGGGCCTCAGACTGGTAAGACATGCTCTCACATCAAAGCACGGCTTCAGGGATCTGTCCGTGATATTGAGATACAGAAAGCTCAGGGAGCATTGGGACAGCCAAAGCTCAATGGACGATGAGAAGCTGTACGGAACTCTTGCCGAAAGCATGAGGCTCCCTGCTGATCATGTCCGGGATACTGTCCACGAGTGGATGCTTGTGAAGCCTATGGATGTCGTAAGGGAATGCCGGGACGGAGTGCTGTGTGAAACCATACGCCGGCTTCTCTCTGACGGGAAGAGGGTATGTATTTATTCCGATTATCCCACGGAGGATAAGTGCAGGGCAGTGGGGCTTCCGGATGATATTCCCCAGTTCTATTGCGGAAAGGGAGAGGTGAAGACATTGAAGCCTAATCCTTCCGCTCTTTTTTATATCATGAATGTGTATCCGGATATTCAAAGGAATAAGATGATAATGGTCGGAGACAGGGCGGACAGGGATAAGGCTGCCGCCGATAACGCGGGGATCGACAGCCTGATACTTGCGAGGCTTGAGATCATCAGAAAAAGACAGATATAAAAAATTTTCTCCGGACTATTATGTTTTTCGATTTTTATCCGATATATAGATATAGAAACGGATTTCTGTAAAGACACGGTGCTAAAGCAACTCACAAAGGATTGGCGTCGCAAAGATGCAGCTTAAGCTGTGCGGCGTCAGGCAGGCAGGGCGCTAAAGCGCCTCACAGATCATGGAG
>CACZRA010000209.1 GCA_902783395.1 uncultured Lachnospiraceae bacterium | reverse complement strand
CTTATCACCAGATATGCCGTCAGAATAATGATTGCAGAAAGCTTTTTTTTCTTTCCCTTTATCATAAGCTGCCTTCCGTCAGGTTTTATTGTATTTCCTCAGTACCAGCTTGACCTCCGGAAGTGCTTCCATAAACACTTCCACGACCTTGGGATCAAACTGCGTACCGGCTCCTTCGGTGATTATCTGCAGGGCCTGGTTAAGCGGGAATGCCGGCTTATACACTCTGGGGGATGTCAGTGCGTCAAAGACATCCGCTACCGCCATGATGCGCGCCGACAGCGGTATGACCTCTCCGTGAAGTCCTTCGGGATATCCCTTTCCGTCCCAGCGCTCATGATGGTATCCTGCCATATTTCTTGCTTCCTTCAGATAACTTCCGCCCTTTACCGTATTTATGGCTTTTTCCATTATCTCACGTCCGGAGGTCGTATGTGTCTTCATTATCTCAAATTCCTCATCCGTGAGCTTTCCGGGTTTATTCAGTATCGCGTCGGGTATATTTATCTTTCCCACATCATGGAGCGGAGCCGAGCTTTCACAGTCCGCCATGAATTTCGGAGTCAGCTTGCCCGCATAGTAGCCCTTTCGCTTCAGCCCCTCAAGGATGATCCTGACATATGCCGCGGTCTTCTGTACATGAGCGCCTGTATCGGAATCACGGCTTTCGACCATGTCCGCCATCGTAACGATCAGGCCGTTCTGCATCTGTGCCGTGGCTTCCGAATAATATCTCATGCTCCGCATCTGCTCCGCAGTATTTGATGCCATCCTGCATACGGCACTGTAAAGCCGTTCTATCTCACCTCCGGTCCTGATATCGAGAGACCTCAGTCTGCGTACATGTTCATCCAGGGTATCCTGATCCTGATCCTCGCTGCCCTGCATGAAGGCCTCTACGGCAGCTGCCACACTCCCTGTCGGATATATGAGATAGTATCTCGATGTCCATTGTCCGAATGCCAGTATGAGGAAAAAAAATCCTGAGAAGATAAGCAGCACCCTGAGAAGATACTGCGAGACAAATCCCGAAACATATGACATGGATGCGTCCGCCCCCGCATAGCATATGGTATTCCCGTGAAGATCATATACCGGCGCATAGGCAGTCAGAAGCCATCCGAATCTGTCATTTGACTCTATCGGTTCTATCTCCTCCCCTGCCTTCAGCTGTTCCACATAGGGAGCAAAAGCGTCCTCAAACGGACTCAGCTCTCCGGGTTCAAAGGCTTCCTCACCGTCATCCGATTCGAGATCGAAGATAAACCTGCAGCCCTCATCCTCGACTTTGAGGACATAGAGATATACGACTCCCGGGGCACCGTCCCTGATCCTGTACATCGTCTCTTCCGTTTTCTGGTATCCCGGTGAGTTTCTCCCGTCACGAAGATAATTCTCTATCATATAGGGGTTGACCACGGATGCGGTAAATTCCGCCGCCTTTACCGCGCTTTGAGTATATTCCTGTTTGGTATTATCATAGGAAAGCCTCACGCTTATCCAGCTAAGAACTAATGCCAGTCCGAATGCCGTCACCGAAAGCATCACGGTCATCCTTCTCTGCAGGGAGCCCTTCTCTTCCCTTGCTCTTTTACTGATCCCTGCTATCTCTTCATCCGTCAGCGGCTTCTGCATCCAGAAGCTCTCCCTTATCGCCTTCCGTCTTACCGGCGGGATGATATGCAGCACCAGCAGCGCAGCGCCGGTGGTAAGTCCCTTGTCCACGATATTGAGTCCGATATTGATCAGCATTGTGGTGAAGAAGAATAGGGTATCGGATCCCTCACCCGCGATCTCTCTCGAAATATAAGCGACATCGTCAAACTGCGGCCCTCCCAGAAGCGCCCACTGGAACAAGGTTCCCGGCACGCCGCCGAGCAGAGCGAGTATCAGTATGAATACAGGAATAAAGGATATCTTTCTCAGCTTATGCCTCTTGAAAGCCTGAGCCGTAACAACTGCGATAAGAACACCTATCAGCGTATAGAATAAGGAATACGGATTGAAAATACTGCAGAATACATTAGTAAGTACTGCCGTGATTATCCCGGTAAAAACGCCTCCGAGGGCAGTAGCAACTATCGTGCCTGCCGTATCGAGATAAAACGGCAGCCCCACACGCTGCGTGATATATGACAGCAGCACATTGACCGCGATACCGATGACCGCGGTAAGAACGCGGAGCATGCTGTTTTTATTGATATATATCGAACGGATGGTCCGTACTCTCCCTCTTTATAAATAATCTTTCAAAACACCTTTAGAATACGGCAGGAACGCCGTAAAATCAAGCATCAAAACTGAAAACAAAAGACAGAGGAGCCGGTCGGTACCGGCTCCTCTGAAAGATTTAGAAAATCTGTTCTTACTTCCTGTGATGATCCTCAAGGATACGCTTGATATCATTTGCAGGCACATCCTTGACATATGCATCGGGATTGACGGGACCATACTGGCTCAGAAGCCACTTCCAGTCAGCTGCTCCGATCTTGACTGAATTTCCCTGAGGATCCGTGAATGTAACGGTTCCGTTCTTGTCATAGGGATATCCGCCCGCTGTCTTGCCGTCTCCGCCGCTTACTCCTTCAAGCTGGTCATCACTGAGTTTTGAGTTCTCGATCATTATTTTATCTCCACCTTGCCTTAAAATTGATTTTCTGTTTATTTATACGAAAAAAAACAATAAATGGCAATACAAAATCAGAATTTACTGACATACAGTCCGACAGAATCCCCGACATTCGGATTGTACGGGATCAGTGTCGCCTGTACGGCATGATAAAGATCCGGTTTTCCGGGCCATACCGTATCAAGCACCTGTCCGTATCTGTCCAGCTGATGGAACCATGACCCCTTTTCATGATCTATGACAGCGGCATCGATGTATTTCATAAGCATCCCGTAATCATCTGCATATCTGTCTTTTCCCGTGGCGCTGTAAAGCACCGCAGAGGTATTGACCGCCTCTGCCAGCGTCCAGTGCATACGGTCATGAACGACGGGCCTGCCGTTCCAGTCCGTCGTATAACACAGTCCGGGTTCCCCGTCAGCGCCCCAGGCATCATCCATTGCCCTGCAGTAAAGCTTCTCAGCCGCATCAACATACTCTTTCAGCTTCCCGCTGTCATCACCGGCAGAAGATTTGGCCCACTGGACTATAAGCCTTGCCCACTCTATT
>CACZRA010000208.1 GCA_902783395.1 uncultured Lachnospiraceae bacterium | reverse complement strand
CATTTTTTGTTTTAAACGTATTGATGAAATAGCTGAAGAAGTTGACAAACTCAACATCCATATCGCCGGTCAGCATGGACGAGGGGCCGTAAGGATATATTCCGCACAAAGCAAAAAAGAACTGAGCCAGAATAAACGGTATCAGGAAGGACAGCGCATATATAAGTATCTTTTTGTCTTTGAGCTTACATCCTGCCATCAAGGAATTTCCCGGTTTCTTTATGGTTAAAGTTCGGTATCATCTCATTAAAAAGATCTATAAGCTCTGATCTGGTCCATCCCCCCTCTGCCCTCATCGTTTCTATACGTGAAGCAAAGTATTCAAGCTTTCCGTTATCATAGACCGGCTCGCTCTTTATTATGCCAATGGACTCAAACCGGTCCATGTCGAGTTTTTCTTCATCGGTATAGAATTCCTCAAAATCCTTCTCGCCTGTAGTATCGCTTTCAAAGAAATATACCGGATATTTATGCCGGGCCTTCAGTTCCGATACTCTGTCTCTTGCCTCCTGCTCCGTAGAGCACTGTACAGCCTCATACCCCAGATTTTCAAGATATTTCACGGCAATACTTGAAAAGGTCACCAGGTTCAGGTTCTCATCAAGCTTAGGGAAATAGATATCTCTGTTTTCCCCCGTAAGGCAGGACAGAAGGCAGAGCTCTCCCGCCTCCTTCGGAGTCACAAAATATCTTCTCACATCAGAAGGAGCAGACAACGGCTGTCCCTTCTCTATCCTTCTGTTAAAGCCATACAGGAGGCTTCCGTCTGAAAAGGCCACATTGGCAAATCTCGCTGTGGATACCGGCATGGTCTCGCTTCTGCGGTTCAGGAACATTTCCATTATCCGTTTGGAGGCGCCCATCATATTTACGGGATTTGCAGCCTTATCTGTAGATACGCAGAAATAGTTTTCCGCTCCCGCTTTCTTCGCAAGACTCATCGTCAGATCCGTGTTGAATATATTCGTATCTATCATCCGCATCAGCGTGTATGGATCCTTTTCTGATCTCACGTGCTTCAGGGCAGAAGTATTGAAAACATAATCATATCCGCCGATCCGCTTCATCTGCTCCGACATAAAGACCTTGAATATATCGCTTCCGCAGTCTATGGCAAAGGTAGCGAACTCTCCGTCTCCATATCCTTTGGAGGACCTGATATCCCTTACAAGCTCCACCATGTTGTTCTCGCTGATGTCTACAACATGAAGCACCTTGGGATTTCTGGCAAAAAGCTCTCTGCATATGGCGGATCCGATGGTTCCCGCGCCGCCTATTACAAGGAAACGGGAGCTTTCAATGACTTTTGAAAGCTCTGCTTCATTATCCGCTATATCTTTTTCAAAGAGCGGTCCTGTCCGCCCTATCATATGTAGTATATTATCGGCCATCTTCTAAAATCCTCACACCTTGGAATCGCCTTTTTTGGGGGAGCCTATCTTATTTTGAAGGATCCTTCGTAGGAAACCTGATCACATAACACCCGTTTATGACCTTAAAAGCTTTACGGGAAGGATATTCCGCCATATCACCAAACTCCTTTGTTGCTATGATCTGCATATATTTTTCATCAGATATCTCACCAATATCAACACCATAATAATACGCTATAAACTGCCTTTTGTAATCAAGTATCATCTCATCCTTGGTATCATAAAAAACATGGATCCCATAATAAGCATATTCAGACAAAGGATTGTTTTGCTGGGCATATTCATCACTTGGAACCCCTACGATCACAATGGGCATATCTTTCCTGTATCCTTCATCCGACACAACACGATGCAATGCATCCTCCAGCTGAAATCTCACTGCTCTGTTGCCTATGTCCCACGTTCTTATGGTGCTGTACGCTCTGGCGCTGTAACCCATCAGAAGCCCTAATACACCTATCCCCAGTATCAGTTTCAGCCCATACCGCGAAATACCCTCCGTCTCTGAGATCGACGTATCAGCTTTCATTCCCGATTCGGGCAAGGCTGCTATAGAAAACGGGATCAGAAGCTGTGATGCCAGTCTCAATCGTATATCAAATCCGATCCCTCTTACTATCACATATACTATATTCGCACACAACGGTAGAAGCGCCAACAGAACAACCGATAATAATACATCTCTGTACTGTCCCGCTTTTATTTTTTTGTATATTTTCCATATAATACAGATTCCAAGAACAGTAAAGCATACAGCCCAAAACAGATTGGCATACAAAGTATTATTCAGGTAGTAAACGATGTATTTTCTGTACGCCCCTGCTATATCACTGAGAATATCACCCAACGATCTCCCGTACGTCAATTGATCCGTCTGTGCATACGATGTTACAGGATTATGGTTTATTGCCAGGGTTATTTTCCATACTATAAAGTACAGGGCACATCCTGAGGCCATTACTAAGAAGCATTTCAGGACGTAAACCCTGATCTCTTTTAATGACATGCTATTCTCTGAAAGCAGTCTGAGCAGCAGGGATCCTGCTATGATGAAAGCAAAGCACCCTAGATATGCCTGATACAGGCATAATGAAACTATCAAAAGGAATGATGCCATAACACAGGCAAGCTTCGTCCCCAACTTTACTATCAGATATGCTGCGAGTACCGCAGTAAGCATTGATATGCTGTAGAAAAGAACATCGTGCATGTACTGTATTATGTCCACTATCGCAGGAGCCACTGCCAATACAGGCCCTAACAGTGTACGGAATAAACCGCTCTTTATCTGCCAAAGATCAATAAGCAATACAGCGATCAGACTTAGAGCAATATAACCCGCCAGCATGCTGACAAAAGGATCCATTATCTTAAGAGATGCGATCTCAAAATACCTTCTCCCCCACCTCCCGGTCATATCTCCCCAGATCGCACCGTTATACTTAAGGAAACCTCCTCTTACCCAATCGCTTATCCTTGGCTCAGTTATCAGGAACCAATAATAGGCCGCCAGGTACACTATTCCCGTACTGATAAAAACTCTCTTTCCGTATTCGTTCCAAATCCCCCTCAAGAGCGGTCCCGTCCGCCCTGTCATATGGAGTATTTTTTCGGCCATCTTCTATGCCCCTCACACTTTGTAAATCTTACACGATATGATATCATCTAATCCATGATACAGGCAATCCTTCGGATGACGCTAAGAAAGGACAAATGACAGTTGCAGCTCGGACTCGGAATGACAGAACCAAAAACCTTGCATTACGGTCTGTGGGACGGATCAAGTACCATACTATGCGCATATGTGCTGGTTCTTATTCTTATCTGGGTGAAAAGAAAAGAATATCCTCAGCTCTTTATGTTTTTTACAGTAACCTCCGCCATGTTGCTGGCTGTCTTTTATTTCTCATCCTTTTTCCCTGCAATTCGCAGAACACTTAAGATCGGTCCACAGGTACTGAGACGACTTCGCTGGAATCTGATGCTTCTTCCCGTACTGGCATTTGGGCTGACCTATATTTTATCTCAAGCTGATAAAATAAAAAAAGCTCTG
>CACZRA010000207.1 GCA_902783395.1 uncultured Lachnospiraceae bacterium | reverse complement strand
CGTATGTGCCTTCACCTGCCTTCTCGCCACCGCAGTTAGGAGCAAGAGTGTAGTTGATGAGCCATGCAGGTCCGAAGAAACCGAATACAGGCTTAGCGCCCTCACCCTTCATGTCTGCAAACCATGCATCCTGCCAGTCCTGAGTCTGGTTTGACCAGCCGTTGTCTGTAAGATTCTTGGAGATATCAAGGAACTCCTCTCTCTTGGGATCGATCTGAAGAGCGCCGCTGTCATCGAGCCAGCCCTTGTCCGAGCTGTTCTCAACTGCATGCCAGATGTCTCCGTCACCGGATACGATGGCATCACCCTTGTCAGCAAGCTTCTTGGCTGCTTCCCAGAACTTATCCCATGAGCCGCTTCCTCCGCCTATGATCTTTGAGATCTCTGCAGGATCATCGGTACCGAATACATCCTTTGCGATAGAACGGCGATAGATGAATGCGCCGCCGGTAGCCTGATAACCGAGTGCGTCGATATCACCGCTGGTATTTGTTCCTATATCCATGGAATACTGGGAGATCTTGGAAGCCTTGGTCTCCGCATCCACATCAATGCCGAGATCCTTGTAAGGCATTGCAAAATCCTGCATATCACCCTTTGAATACTTAAGGATGAAAGCAGCCTCTGCGCAATAAATGTCAGGCTGCTCAGCTCCGCCTGCCTGAAGAGCTGCGTCAAGTGCAGGCTGGTATGCGCCCTCAGTGGTCGCAATTATTGTCGAGTTAATCGTATAAGGGAAATCAGGATGAGCTTCGACATACTTGTCTACCATCCCCGGAACCTCGTCCGTGAACGCCCAAAGATTTATCGTTCCGCCCTCTCCGCCTGATGCGGGAGTTGCACTGTCAGTAGTTGCTTCCGCTGACGTATCAGCCGCTGCCGCGTCGTCAGCCGGAGCCTCCGCCGTATCAGCTGCCGCTGCTGAATCGTCGGCAGGAGCCGCATCTGTTGCAGCCGGAGTTGATCCTCCGCATCCTGCCAGAATCGTTGCTGTCATTGCACAAGACAGAATGATCGCCATTATCTTTCTTTTCATAATTCCTCCTTTTCTGTGCCTTGGCACCTCTTGATAGATAATTTGCAATAATGACATAAAGCCGATTATCACTCTATGTTAATCGTTATAGCATTTTTACTTAAACGTTTTTTTACAAAAATTGCTTTATGTTTTTCATTTTTTGTCAATATTGACGAAAAATACAGCCCGAAACGTTTTTTGTTGTATAATTTGATGAACAGGATCAGGGGGTGCAAATGAACAGATTTTTCAATCCCAATAATCCGGTCACGGTCCTTCTTTCGAGGATATTTGAACTGATACTCTTAAATATTTGTTTTATTTTTGCAAGTATCCCGATAATTACCATAGGACCTGCCCTTTCGGCAATGTATGCCGTAACGCTGAAGATGGCGGATGGAGATTTCGGATATACCGCAGACACTTTTTTTACATCATTCAGGAGGAATCTGAAACAGGGCCTGCAGCTCTGGCTCATACTTCTTGCTTCCGGACTGTTCCTGTCCGCGGATCTTTATATAGTTTTTTTCAGGCTGCCGGCTGAATATATCCTTCTTCAGATCCCGATATGGCTGTTGCTCTTTACGGTTGTCTCCTCCGTCATATATGTTTTTCCCATGCTTGCAAGGTATGACCAGACTAATCTCCAGCTGATCAGAAATTCTCTTCTGTTGAGTCTCGGCAATATCCCCCTTACCATCTCAATAGTTGTGATCGCCGGGATCATTATCGATCTTTCCGTACATAACGGAAGTATTATGATCATGATGTTCAGCATATTCCTTTTTATCGGCTTCGCCCTTTTCGCGAGAATCATCTCTGTTTTCCTAAGAAGGGCTTTTAATAAAATACAGCAATAATACTTGCTAAACCCTCATTACATATAGTATATTTAGGTTTGGTTTTAAAAATCGCAGGCATACAAGGGGTCATGAACGAAAAACGTCAGTTTGAAAGGAAAGACACAGTATATACCGCTCTTTACTGCTCGTATTGCGGGGTAAGAGCCGCCAGAATAAAAGATCTGTCTAAATCCGGCGCTGCCCTTGTATTTAAGGACGAAATTGATGCAGCTACGGGCGACAACGCTACCATACATTTTTACGCCCGTGACACCGGCACCCTGGTCGCAAAGGCAAACTGCCATATTGTCAGGGTATTCAGCGATAACGGGCGCATGGCTATAGGTATCCATTTTGATGAAGAAAACAAGGGCGTTGACACCGTAATGGATTATCTGGAATCTAAGGGCTGATCAGTCAAAGCCGTTCGGATGTCCCTTCTGCCAGTTCCATGAATCGCGGCACATCTCCTCTATACCGTTTTCCGCGACCCAGCCCAGCTCGGCTTTAGCCTTTTCGGGACTTGCATAGCACTCAGCTATGTCGCCTGCCCGTCTCGGCTTAATGCTGTAAGGGATCCTGATATCATTCACCCTTTCAAAGGTCTTTACTATATCGAGAACCGAGTAACCGTGACCGGTCCCGAGATTGCAGATAAAGCAGCCCGGGTTTGTACGAAGCTTGTCAATGGCCTTTACATGTGCCTTTGCCAGATCCACCACATGGATATAATCGCGAACCCCGGTCCCGTCAGGCGTATCGTAGTCATCACCGAAAACGCCGAGCTCCGGAAGCTTTCCGACTGCTACCTGTGTGATATAAGGCATAAGGTTGTTCGGTCTGCCGTTCGGGTTCTCACCTATGTTTCCCGAAGGATGTGCTCCTATTGGATTAAAGTATCTTAATATGACCATATTCCACTCCGGATCCGCCTTCTGCATATCGATAAGGATCTGCTCCAGCATCCACTTGGTCCAGCCGTAGGGGTTTGTGCAGGTTCCCTTGGGACAGTCCTCCGTTATTGGTACGCTCTCAGGATCTCCGTATACGGTAGCCGATGAAGAGAACACGAAATTCTTTGCCCCGTGCTTTCTCATTACATCAAGCAGGGTAAGAGTGCCTCCTATATTATTCTGGTAATACTCCCATGGCTTCTCGACGGATTCGCCCACGGCCTTAAGAGACGCAAAATTGATACATTCCCTTATATCGGGATTTTCGGAAAAGATCCTCTCCAGATCTTCCCTGCTGTTTATATCAGCTTCATAGCATTTTATCTTCTTTCCCGTCAGCTCCTCCACCGCATTTATCGCTTTCGGAGAAGAATTGGAAAAATTGTCCATAACGACAACTTCATACCCTCCGTTTAAGAGCTCTACCAAAGTGTGTGTGCCTATATATCCGGCTCCTCCCGTGACTAAGATCGACATATTCGCCTCCTTTCAGTTTCTAAAATAATAGCACAAAACCATTCCGGTGTAATCAGCATCTGACTTTCAGAAGCTCACATTCCCCTATCACATGGCATCTGCCGAGCCCCGCCGGTAAAAAAATGCAGGCGCCCTTATCAAATCTTACCGGCCTGTTTGTTTCATCAGTCTCCAGCCCTCCGTTTCCCTCCGTACAGAGCAGCACCTGAAACGATGCGTCAAGGACGGAAAAGGAAAAACCCTTCGTGACTTTTATGCGCTCCACTTCAAAATATCTGCATCTGCACAGCAGCTCTCTCGCACATCCGAAATAATATCTCACCATTCTCTGCGGCTGGCGTATGTTACCGACAGGCTCCATATTCAATACGTCTGCGGCCTTTTCGATATGCAGCGGCCTCCTGTTCCCATCCTTGTCGACACGATTGTAGTCATACAACCTGTAGGTCAGGTTGGAGCTCTCCTGCACCTCGACAAGAACTATGCCTTTTCCTATGGCATGGACGGTTCCGGGATAAACGAAAAACACGTCTCCCTTGTGAACCGGAATGTGATGCAGCATCTTTTCAAGACAGCCGTCCCTTACGGCTTTCTCAAGTCTCTGCCTGTCCATCGGGTGTTCAAAGCCGTATATAAGCTCCGCTCCTTCCTCTGCATCCAGTACATACCAGAATTCGGTTTTCCCTCTGTCTCCCTCATGCTCCAGGGCATAATCATCATCAGGGTGGACCTGTATGGAAAGATCATTTGCCGCATCTATGAATTTTATAAGGATCGGCATTAATTCGCTTTTTGTACCGAGATACTCCGGATGCCCGTCTATAACCTCCTTAAGCGTCAGTCCCTCATATTCATCCTCAGCGATGCGGGACATACCGTCAGGATGTACTGAGCACTCCCACGTTTCGGCAAGCGGCGAAATATCCAGCTTCTTATTATATTCTTTTTTAAGCCGGTCTCCTCCCCATAAATATCCCTTTCCGGCAGGAAGGAGCCTTAACGGCTTTAATCTGTCACTCATTGATCGAACTCGTACTTTTTCTTATCCGAAACAGATATGTTTTCCCCGAGCTGCGCTTCAAGTACGGTAAGCTCAGTCTCGGCTATGATCGTATGCTTACAGCCCGCTGCCATAGTCACCACGTCCCCGGGATTGACCATCTGCTCCATTCCGTCAATAAAGGTCTTTCCCTTGCCGGAAAGAACAGTCCAGACTTCATCCCTGAAATCATGAGAATGATAGGACATACGGTTGCCGGGATTAAGTACTACCTTTACATTAAGGTATCCCTCCCCGGCATCTATCACGGAATAGGATCCCCATGATTTCTCGGCAAACCTTACATCCGTTGATATCTTCTCAACATAGGGCTTCATGTAGCTCGACTGCTCCTTATCGGCTATAAGGATACCGTCACCCGAAGCCGCAACTACCATGTTTTTTGCTCCCATGACAAGGATCGGTATATCAAGCTCATTTACGACATTGGTGCCCTCGGTGGTATCATCGATAAGAGCCTTTCCCTTCACTTCATCTGCCATGACCTCCGCCATCATGTTCCAGGTACCGACATCCTTCCACTCCCCGGCATAGCGGAGCACCTGAATGGAGCTTTCCTTTTCCACGACAGCATAATCAAAGGAGATCTTCTCACAGTCATCATAATGATTATAAAGATCCCTGTAATCGGTAAAGTTCAGAAGTGAATGAGCTTTATCCAGGATATAAGACAGCTTAAATGCAAATACACCGCCGTTCCATAACGCTCCGCCTCCTATGTATTTTTCAGCGGTCTCGACGTCCGGCTTTTCCTTAAATTCCGATACATCGGAAAGCTCATCCCTGCTTTTCGGTATTATATAACCGTATTTCTCCGAAGGATAGGTGGGCTCTATCCCCATAAGGGAAATATTTTTCTCGCCCTTCCCCGCGATCTCCCCCATCTTTACGACTGTCTCGTAGTATGAATTATCGACATAAGGATCTACCGGACATACAACAACCGGCTCCTTGCGATCCACGCCCAGCTCATCGTACAGATAGGCCGCAGCAAGAGCTATGGCAGGAAATGTGTCTCTTCTTGTCGGCTCCACGCAGACCGAGACCTGCTCCCCCAGTTGGTTATGAATAGCCGAAACCTGTGTCTTGCTCGTTGCTATGGTAATATTTGCGTCCTTGTCAACGGCCTTTATCTGGCGGTAGACCCTCTGTACCATGGATTCATATTCGCCATCTTCATTCTTAAACAGCTTAATGAACTGCTTTGACCGTATATCATTTGAAAGAGGCCACATCCTCTTTCCCGATCCTCCTGACAATAATACTATGTTCATATAGATCCCTCCTGATCTGTTATCTTATATAAAAGCATTTTTCATCCTCAAGCCTCAATGCCGCAAGTCTTGCATTGTAATATTCATCTCCGAATTCGGGATATTCAAGCACCTTTGCTCCGCAGTCTATCGCTATTATCTTTTTCCCGAAAAAGACCTCATTAGGCCCGGCAGATGCCTTGCCCGCCCTCAGGGAGTGATAATACGAAGTCGGAGTATGACCGATTATAAGTCCGTCATATTTTTTTCTTCCGTGATAATTCCTGAAGGGATCCTCATCGGACCTTGCTCTGTGCCACACAGCTTCGTTTTTTGTGTAAATCCTGCCCAGCTTCCCCCTGTTGCCGAAATACGGATAAGCATGGGCAGCCATATACAGCCTGCCATCTGTCATGATGTCCACGGCAAAGGAAAGGGACAAAAGCCATTCGTATATCGCTTTCCTGTTGCTGTCCGACAGTCTGACATAATCATCCCAGGTTTTGTACCCTCTGTTCGCTTCATACCATATAATGTCGGGGAAACCCATCTGTCTGTCCGCTTCTATGGCCTGCAGGAACATAAGGTCATGGTTGCCTATAAGACAATGAACCCTGGGACTCTGATCCAGATCCATCATGTATCCTATCGTTTCTATGGATCTTGTGCCCCAGTCGGCATAGTCGCCCAGCAGATAAAGCTCGTCTTCTCCCGACTCCGTACTGAATCCTATATCCGAAAGCAGCTGGATAAAGGGCTCTATGGCTCCGTGGATATCACTTATCACATAGGTGCTCATTTGTTAAGCCCCTTCTTCGGACAAAGCTCTTCCATAAAGCAGGACGGACAATCGGCCCTTCTTGCCCGGCAGAGACTCCGGCCTAATTCTATAAGATCCTGATTGATAAGACACCATCTTTCCCTGGGGATCTTTTTCATAAGGTCATATACTATCTTCACGGGATCTGTTTCCACGGTCCATCCCAGTCTTCCGGATACCCTTTTTACATGAGTGTCCACGACTATGGAGGGTATACCGAAAATATGAGTGCGGATCACATTAGCCGTTTTTCTTCCGACTCCCGGAAGCGCGGTGAGCTTATCAATGTCAGAAGGAACCGCCCCGTTATACTCAGATATCAGCATCTTAGCAGCTTCTTTGATATGCGCTGCCTTTGTCTTGAAAAAGCCGCAGGGCTTTATATCGCGCTCAAGCTCAGCTGCATCAGCATCAGCGAAAGATTCCAGCGTGGTATATTTACGAAAAAGATCTTTTGTGACCTCATTCACCCTCTTATCTGTACATTGCGCCGACAGTATCGTTGCAAACAAAAGCTCATAAGGTTCAGTATAATCGAGAAAAAGCCTTATTTCCGTTCCGTATTCCTTATCTAACCGCTCAAATTGCTGTTCAGTTTTTTTGTTCATGTTATAATCATAAGATAAGAGCGTCAAAAGTCAATGTTTGATTTCCGGAAAGCAAAGGTGCCTACATTATGAAGGATCGAGTCACAAAGCTTATAATACCTCTTATCACAGCCGGGATCTGGACTGCAACATCCCTGCTATTTGACCGTAATACGTTTACGGTTCCTCCCCTGTCCATGGCACACAATTACATCCCCTGCAGGATCCTGATGTTTGCAGCTGTTTTCTTCATGTCGGCCTTTATTATAAAAGCTGTCTCGGACAAAAGCTCGTTTGAACGGCAGATCCTCAAGTATTCCTGCATATACTTTATTCCGATAATCCTTGTGCTCATATATAAGATCCCCCAGGGCTTCCTTACAAACGATGAATCGCTTATTTTTTCCGAAGCTGCAAATCTCGCGGATTATACCTGGTTTTATTACCTGACCACATGGTATTACATCATTTCGATCATGCTCATCCCTTCGTGGACTGGCCCGATAATCGTAAAGGTTATCATACAATGCCTCTGTGCAGGGTATACGGTCGCAAGACTCAGGCGTTATCTTAACGGCTCCGTAAAAGCTTATTTTATGTATGCCGTCTTTTTCCTTCCGTCGATCCTTGCCTATACCACCTCCGCTCACAGGATCCCCATGTATATTTTTTTATATGTGTATTTCATGTATACAATATATATGGATAAGCTGGAAAACGTTCCTTTTTCCGTGCGGCATATCCTCCCCCTGCTAATTTTGATGGCTGTTCTCACCCAGTGGAGAACGGAGGGGATCTACCTTTCGGTTTTCGGTCTCATTTTGATCCTGATATGCTATCCTTCTGTATACGCTGAAAAGGATAAGGCCGTAAAAAATGTTATTCTTCTTGTTCTCCTGTCTTTTTTCATACAGTACATTGTTGCTGTTCCTCAATACGGGATCATCCCCTCCCGCGTGGGGGATAAGGCCGTCAACAGGATGCTTCCTTTTTATGCCTATACAGTGACCAATCTGTACCGGAACGGACTTGATCTTGATAATGAGGTCAATGCCGCCTCATGGGAAAAAGTGGACAGGTACATTGATGTGGAAACCATAGCGGCAATAAATGAATACCTGGGGGATATAAACTACGAAGACACACTTATCCTATACTATGAAGGCTATGACGGAAGACGCTATGAAGCAACGGATGAGGACTACCTTGTCTTCGTGGAGGGAGTACAGGAGCTTATGAAGAATAACCCCGGTGTGTTGCTGCGTACAAAGTGGGGATCCTTTGATTATGCAGCAACGGTTTATGATCCTGTTTTCGGACAGGGCTTTGTTTCCATGGCGGTCAGTCTGGTAAAGACCATTGCCTACAACCTCTATATTCCCATGATACTGCTGACCCTCATGTTCATCTGGAGTCTTCTGAAATTAAAAGAGAGAGCCTTTTTCTTCATGCTCTCTCTCTGTCTTTACGCCCACTTTACGATAGTGTTTGTTCTGGCTCCGGCATCATATTTCAAGTATTACTTCCCTGTATACTTTACGACATATTTCTTCGTGCTGCTGCTTGTCATTCTGCATTCGGAAAAAACCTCCGGACAGGAAATTGCAGATGCTGTTTCCTGACCTACTGGTTCTGACGGGAATGTTCAGCGTCAAACCTCTCACCAAAGAGACGGTTTACGGCCGAGAACATGGCTCTTACCGATGCCCTCGTGATATTCGAGGATACACCCACACCGTAGGTAATATGGTTATCATCTACGGACAGCATATGAATATAAGCCGCTGCCTGTGCGTTTGATCCGCCTGTCAGCGCATGCTCTTCGTAATCAACTATCTTTATGTTAATACCGAGCTCTTCAGATAAGCCTCTCTTCACCGCATCAATGGGTCCGTTGCCGGTAGCGGTGAACTCCTTCTGAAGGCCGTGATCCGTATATTGTACCGTCACCTGTGTATCGTGCTCCGTATCCGTGTCATCTGACAGATCCACAACCTGAAGTTTGCGGAAATGAATAGGCTCTTTCTTATTAAGATATGTTTCCCTGAAGGCTTCCATTATCTCCTTCGGTGCAACTTCTCCCTGCTTCTCCGATATACCCTGGATCACGTTGGCAAATTCCTTATGCATACCCTTCGGAAGCTTGAACCCGAAATATGAATCCATGACAAAAGCCACTCCGCCCTTGCCCGATTGGGAATTGATGCGGACTATGGGCTCATATTCCCTTCCTATGTCAGCGGGATCTATGGTAAGATAAGGCACCTCCCATACATCGGGATGTCTCTCCATCATGGCCTTTATCCCTTTGGATATGGCATCCTGATGAGAGCCGGAAAAAGCCGTAAATACCAGCTTGCCGGCATAAGGATGTCTCGGATCTATCTTCATCTTGGTGCACTTTTCGTACATATCTATGATGTCATTGATATTCTCTATGTTCAGTTCGGGATCTATCCCCTGTGAAAACATATTATAGGCTATATTGAGAATATCTACGTTTCCGGTCCTTTCTCCGTTGCCGAAAAGAGTACCCTCTACCCGCTCGGCTCCGGCCAGCATTGCAAGCTCTGTAGCTGCCACCCCGGTACCCCTGTCATTGTGCGGATGAACGGACAGGATCACGGAGTCCCTCCTGTCAAGATGTTCGTTTTCCCATTCTATGATATCCGCATATACATTGGGCGTCGTCATCTCCACGGTTGCCGGAAGATTGATTATGACCTTGTTATCCGGCGTGGCTTCCCAGGCTTCCGTCACAGCATTGCATACTTCACACGCATACTCAGGCTCTGTGCCCGTAAAGCTTTCGGGTGAGTATTCCAAAACGATCTCCCCGGGGAATTTCAAAGCCCGCTCCTTTACCATAAGGGTTCCATCCACCGCAAGCTGCTTTATCTCCTCTTTGCTTTTATTAAATACAACGTCTCTTTGGAGGGTTGAGGTGGAGTTGTAAATATGCACAATGGCCTTTGGGATCCCCTGTATGGATTCAAAGGTCCGTTCTATCTGATCTTCCCTGCATTGACTTAAGACCTGCACGACCACGTCCGAAGGAATGAGTTTTTTATCTACAAGCTCCCTGAGAAAATCAAATTCTATCTGACTCGACGCGGGAAAGCCTATCTCTATCTCCTTAAACCCGAGTTCTACCAGCTTCTTAAACATTTCTATCTTTTCGGAAACCACCATGGGCTCCACGAGTGCCTGATTTCCGTCTCTTAAATCTACCGAAACCCATACCGGTGCTTTATTTATCTGTTTGTCCGGCCACCTTCTTTCCGGATGATCGATCACCGGACTCCTTTTATACCTTTTATAGTTCAGCATTTTTTCCTCCCTTACCGCATTAATAAACGTATAAAATGATAAAAGTCCCTCTGAGTATATATCAGAGAGACTTCCCATACTTATCTGATACAGGATCTACTCCCCCAGCCCGGAATCGATCGCCCTTATTAGTGCACTGAGCGCAGCTTCCTCATCCTCTCCTTCGCAGAAAAGCTCGATCTCATCACCGCATTTAACGCAGGCTCCGAGCACGGAAAGAACACTTTTTGCATTCGCGGTGTTCTCTCTGAATTTAAACGTGATCAGAGACTTATACTGCATAGCTTCCTTGCACAAAATACCGGCCGGACGAAGATGCAGACCAGTAGGATTTTTTATTGTAATCTTCTGTGAAACCATATTCTTGCTCCAAAAAACTGCTACTACTAATATATCAAATATGCCGTGATTATTCAATTAGAAAAACAAATACTATTCTCCGGCGGCTCCGTTCAGTATATGATCTGTCGTGCCTGTTGTGTTTGTTATAAGCCCGGGGGTATCGGTCTGGACATATACGCTTACAGTCGTCGCCACTCCGCTGCTGTATATGCCCTCGGGATAGGCAAACGTCACGGTTGCATCATACACTCCCGACACCCACGTGTCCAGATTGTTTTTCTGCTTTACATCATTCATGTCTATACGTCCGGTGAGCATGGATCCGTCAACCGTCGCAACTATATCCGGCAGACCACGGATGCTTGTAACGACCGTAGTTGCTTCCGGACCTATTCCCGCAATGAAGCCTGCAGGGATGTTATCTATCGTGACATTTGAGACCGGAACCTCCACATTCTTAAGGTTCATGGCCACTATCTCCACAGTAACGGTGGAATGCGTATCCATATCAGGATCCGCCGGCTTTGTCCCCGCAGGAAGATAAGCCGAAACATCGATAGCGGTCGTATAGTTTTCTGTGGCTCCCGTAATATCTATCTCAGAAGACGGGACGGTTATCGAGCCTATACCTGACAGAGCATCGGGGTTTCCGGAGAGCTCTATCACATTTATCGTAGCGGTGAGATTTCCTGTCGTAGCAAAGCCTTCTGCAGGCGTACCGGTATATCCGTAGGATATAGGAACCTCCCTGTCTGCCCAGATCTCCACCGTAACGGAGACACTGGATCTTGACAGCTCAAGTCTTGAAGTATCCATATCGTCACCGTTCCTGTCTATAAAGACTATAGGAGTTTCCGTACGCATATCCCTGGTCATTCCCTGCGCCGATATTCGCACAAGAGCCTTATCTATGGTCTCAACTATAGACTCCGGTCCCTGGACACGTACCACGTTGCTCGCAAGGACCACATCCCCGACGGAATAGCCCTCTGCCGGCTCTCCGCTGATCTCATAATCAATTGAGAACTGCTTTGTTCCAAGCTCCTCAACATTGACTATCGCATACGGTGTCCTCGGGGTAATGCTTGTGATCCTGTCAGAAAGCCTGTTTGCTTTTACCGATATCGGTACCCTTCCGTTGGAATAATTGGTCATATCAACGGTTGCTGAGAAATCATCCCTTGAAAGCTGTGACAGCACGGATCTTTCAGCCCTTACGGTGACCGTTACGGTACTGGAAGAATCTGCCAGTTCAAAGGACTTTCCTTCGGCTTCAAAGACCTCGCCGTTCAGTACGGTAACAGGGATCTGCGTGAAATTCTGGTCCTTAAGGGGGTTGTCTATACTGACAACCACAAGCCATATCATTATAGCCAGAATCAGGGCAAGCAGCTTAAGCCACGCATTATTTACAACCAGATGGAAAAGGCCCGTCAATCTTTTTTTCATCTCGCGCCCCTCCCTTTTCTGGTATTTCTCTTATCAACGACGGTTTTGTTCTGAAGCTTAATAAGCTCGTCCCTTAGCGTATCCTGGGCAACATTTCTTTTAAGCGTGCCATCCTGGGCAACGGACACCCTCCCGGTCTCTTCAGATACGATTATGGTCAGCGAATCGGTTGCCTCGGATATACCTACTCCCGCACGGTGTCTGGTTCCAAGCTCCTTTGACAGCTCCATATTATCGGACAGCGGAAGATAGCACGTTGCAGAAACAACTCTGTCACCCTCCACTATCACGGCACCGTCATGCAGCGGCGTGTTATGCTCAAATATATTGATAAGAAGCTGGCTTGTGACCACTGCATCCACTTCTATGCCCGTACGTATATATTCCGTGAGAGGGTCACTTTGTTTCATGACGATAAGAGCCCCCGTACGTGCCCTTCCCATCTCATAGCAGGCTTTTATGATCTCGTTCATGGTCTTATCGGAAAATCTCTCATTAACACTTGTCCCGTTGAAATTGAAAAAAGAAGCGATAAAATTTTTTCTTCCGAGAAAATCAAGAGCCCGTCTGAGCTCCGGCTGAAAGATGATGAGTACAGCCATAAGAAGTACATTAAGTCCGTTTCTTACAAGCCACAGAATTGTCGTCATCTGGAGCAGATACGCCAAAAGAACAAAAACAATGATCACCACAATACCTCTCATGAGTGACCAGGCCCTTGTATCTTTTATCCAAAGCATGACCTCATACACAAGAAAAGCGATTATGAGGATCTCCACATAATCGGTCAGTTCCATGGCAGGGATGGATTCAAAGCTTATGAAATTTCCTATCTGTGAGATAAGCTGCTGCATTTATTCGTCATCCGGTTCCCTGGATCTTTTCCTTTTTATTTTTGATCTGATCTTAGGCACTGCCTTGACATAGTAATAATATCCGTCATCCTCAAACTGGACCCTCTCTGTCTTTGCATAGTCCACACTGAAGGTAAACAGCTTGTAAACAAAGGCTATTACGGCCGCTATTATCGATCCAAGTATAAGACGTCCGGTATTGATCTCAGCATCAAACTTCCCGGCCAGTACAATCAGGGCAGTCATGTCCACAAGAATTCCGACAGCTATCGCAACTGTCCATGCGTGAGGGAAATAGAGTCTTCTGATGATACTGACTATGATAACGGTTATAACAAAGGCTCCGATATATGCCATCATTGTATTATTTTTTATCACGCCGTCAAGAATGGTCCGGAACCTCTCAACGGTAGTAGCATCCTTCATGCCGCGTATCTTGTCTTCTGCTTCCGAAATATAATCCACCGTAAAATAGGCCGCTGCTCCGAATCCTACGGAAAGAGCGGAAATAGGAGAGCCTTTCAGTCCGTATATTACAGGCATCACCTGCGGAATACCGAACACAAAGGACAACGGTGTGAGAAGTACAGCCATTGTATCCTGCGGAGTGAACCTGAAATACAGAAGGAACATCAGAAGAAAAACGGCCAGAACCACTATAGCCGCTTCAAGTGAAAGGGCATAACAGTGAAGGATCACGAACAGAGAAGAAAAGAATACTATCATCCCGGGCGGAAGCAGGGCACACAGCAATGAAACCGCGACCACCACGGTAGTGGAATCCAGTCTTTCCATATATCCCAGTCTTGAGTTGACAACCGAAAGGGCCAAAAGAGCCAGAAAAAAACGAATCGCCGCTTTAATCAACGTTTCATAGCGGCTCACAAACTCCTCTATTATATCCCTTATTTCAAAAATACTATCCATTGTTTACATCCTGCATATTCAATAATTCCCTGAGCGCATAATTATAATCGCTCAGATTCTTTTTTGCCCAGTCATATCTGAAAGAATATACCACATACGCTATGATACCGAATGCTCCTGCAAACACCACATAAGCCGTTATGAGCTTCCTGCCCATTGCCATAATATCCATGGTATAGATGTCCTGAAGAAGCCGGTCTATATTATAGTATACATACAGTGCCATTATCAGAAAATAAGATAACGTAGCGGACACTATGGCTCTGACCACATTCAGACATACATAGTCACTTCTGAAATAATTGCATATGCGTATAGCCTCCTTACCCTCGTTTGCTTCAAAAGAAGCCATCCGGGTCATAAGCTTTACCCTTTCACCGTCTATGCTTTCTTTCACAGTCTCTCCTTTTCAAACAGATGATCCCGCGGCGAGCGCCACAAAATAAACCTGTTTTACTCCCGCCCTGATAAGAACATCCGACAACGCATCCATCGTACTCCCCGTGGTATAGATATCATCCACTATGAGCACATTTCTACATTTTACATCATGAGAGTCTATTTTGAAAGCCCCCTTGAGGTTTTTCATCCTTTCCAGTCTTGTCAGTTCCTTCATCGGAGGAGTATTTCTTATCCTTCTTACCAGATCCTTGTTTTCAGGTATTCCGGTATATTCCGAAAGACGTGATGCGATGAGCTCTGCCTGGTTATATCCCCTCTTCTTCAGCTTCTCTGCGGAAACGGGAACGGGAATGATAACATCCGGATGACAGGAAAGGATAAAGGTCCCTAGATGCCTGTACATATCCCGGCTGTAAAAATCGGCATATTCTTTCCGTCCATGAAATTTGAATCTTGACATGGAAGCCCTGACAGCCCCGCTGTATACATAAAGAGCCCGCCCCCTTGTGAAAAGATGTGAGGTATGCCGGCAGTCCCTGCAGTATTCCCTGTCCGGCTCCGGCAAGGGTTTACCGCATCTCAGGCAGTGGGATTCTCCGATATAGGTGATCTTATTTCTGCAGGAGGGACAGATGAGCTCTCCGTACCTTACGATATTGTCACAGAAAGGACATCGTCTGGGGAAGAAAAAGTCAGTCAGCAGCTCCCAGACTCTTGATCTCCTGAAGTCTTCTTTTAAGACCCGTATCCCTTTTTTCTTCGGTTTCATTATCTATCATATCCTCCACTGTACGCGGAGAGCCCAGTATACATACCATTTCCTTTGCTCTGGTTATCGCTGTATATAACAGGTTTCTGTTCATCAGCATCCTCGGGCCTGAAAGCAGCGGCAGTATAACTGCCCTGTATTCACTGCCCTGTGATTTATGTATAGTTATCGCGTAAGCCAGCTCCAGTTCGGACAGGGCTTCCCCTTTATATTCCGCCTCGCGTCCGTCATCGAATCTCACGTAGACCGACTCAGATGATACAGAAAGGATCCTTCCTATATCGCCGTTAAATACACCCTTTCCGCTTTCCGATACCATTCCCCTCTGTCCGACGAGATTCCACTCCATGTCATAATCGTTCTTTGTCTGCATGACCTTGTCGTTTTTTCTTAGCAGCCCGTTCGGTGTACCTATCTCTCTTTTTGTCCTGTCAGGCGGATTCATTGCTTCCTGAAGTCTAACGTTCAGGTTCTCGACACCGAGCACTCCCTTTCTCATGGGTGTCATGACCTGTATATCCAGCGGTGAACAGGACAGATGTCCGGGAAGCTTCTTGCCCGCAAGATATATTATCCCCTGTATCACCCTTTCTGCCGTATTCTGATCTATGAGAAAGAAATCCTCACTCTTTTTTTTAAGATCTATATGACGGCCTTCTATAACCTCATGCGCATTCCTCACAATGGCAGATGCTTCTGACTGGCGGTATATTTTTTTCAGCCCGGACACCTCAAAGCATCCGGAAGAGATAATATCCTTCAGCACGGCACCGGGCCCTACAGAAGGAAGCTGATCCGCATCCCCGATGAGAATGATCCTTGTTCCGGGCACCAGAGCTCTCAAAAGAGATCTGAATATATATATATCCACCATAGACATCTCATCCAGTATCACTATGTCTGTCTCTATGGGATTATCTGCGTCATGTTCAAATCCCGACACCGGGCCCTTATCCCCTAAAGCCCCTGCCCCCAGTAATCTGTGTATGGTTTTTGCTTCGCATCCTGTTGCCTCCGACATTCTCTTTGCAGCCCTTCCCGTAGGTGCCGCAAGAGTTATATCTGATCCCTTATCCCTGAAATATCTGATTATAAGCTTTGTGATGGTAGTCTTTCCCGTGCCCGGTCCTCCGGTGATGACTGATATGGAATGCGTGATCGCACATACAACCGCTTCTCTCTGTGCATCTTCCAGTAATATCCCTTCTTTTTTTTCAAGCTTTTTTATATCATCATACACCCGGCTCATCTCCGTATGATCCGGAACATCAAGCTCTGAAAGAAGGCGCGCTGTTTCAGCCTCCGCAAAATAAGCTTTTTCAGAATACACCAGTATTCTCCCGGATTCTGTTTCCCGGATTATCCTTCTTTCTATGGAAAGTGCATCAAGCTGTGCAGCTATCAGAAACTCCTCCTGTTTCAAAAGCTCCCCCGCCTTTTCGATGAGCCTCGTCTCTTCCATGCACATGCTTCCCGATTCCGCGGTCTCTGCAAGAAGATATAGTATGGCTGAACGTATCCTGTATTCTGAGTCTTCGGGAATACCCACTGCAGAAGCTATACGGTCCGCGGATTTAAACCCCACGCCGTTTATATCCTCAATCAGCCTGTAGGGATTTGTTTTTACAACCTCATAGATCCCATCCTTGTATTTTTCATATATTTTCTGTCCGAGATTTGGCGTTATATCATACTGGGACAAAAAAGAGATGGCCTGACGGCTGCCGGCCTTAGCTTCGAACGCTTCGGATATGGCAATAGCTTTTCTAAGGGAAATGCCTTTTATCTCTGCCAGTCTCTCCGGCTCTTCCTCCATTATACGAAAAGTATCATCACCGAATCTGGCCGTTATCCTTTTTGCCAGACCGGGGCCTATTCCTTTTACCGCTCCTGATGAAAGATATCTGAAAACAGACTCCATATCATCCATGGCTGATATGGAGAAAGCTGAAATTGAAAACTGGACACCGTATTTTGCGGTGTCCTTAAGATCCCCTTCAAAAGATACACGCTCCCCCTTATCAAGCTCGGGCAGCATACCGACACAAATATAGTCTCCGCCGTCATCGGAGTTAAGAGAAAGAACTGTGTACGTATTTTCCGGATTTCTGAATATTATATGATCAATGAAGCCCTTTAGAATCATTCATCCTCTGATGATGTGGTGACATTAACCCCGGTCTCAGCGGCAGCTTCAGCCGCTTTTGCATCTATCTCCTCCGGGGTCTGTCCGAGATTTCTTTTCATCTGTTCATAGAGCATTTTTGCCAGACCGAGTCCCTCCTGCTCCGTGGTCTGCGATGCATACTCCTTTACAAGATTATCCTTGTAATAATCAACAAGCATGCTGTTCGAGCCGCTGTCCAGAGGATCATCGGGAACCGTAGCCATCATCTGCTTGTACATCTGCTCAACAAAGTAGCTCTCAAACTGCTTGCAGGCATCCATGAGCTTTTCATCATCTGCCGATAATGCCTTTGATGAGCTTTTTCCATTATTTGCTCCGGAAATATCGGAAAGGGCGTTTTTCAGCCTGGCCGTGTTCGCATCTGACACAGCCTGGTTAGATAAGGTTGTCAGATAACTTGTATCAAAATCCATTCCTCAGATTACCTCTTCAGCTGGTTCGCCGTCTGCATCATATCGTCAGTAGTTGTTATTGCTTTTGAATTAAGCTCATACGCCCTTTGGGCTACTATCAGATTGACCATTTCGTCCGCAACCTGCACATTGGAGCCTTCAAGATACCCCTGTCTTATCACGGATTTTTCAAGCGCATTATTATTAGCCTCATTCATGGGCTGCCCCGATGCTGCCGTTACGGAATAAAGGGAATCTCCCTCCTTATTCAGTCCCTTCGGATTCTGGAACTGAGTCATTCCTATCTGAAGTCCTGCTATCGGCTGGGGGTTGTTCTGATCGTCCGGGTAGCATACCTGACCATTGGCATCCACCGTCACCCTGTTCGCGATCACCTTCTGCCCTCCTATGGTTGCCGGAAGCTGTATGGGCTGTCCGTTTGTGCCAAGCACGGGAAGACCGTCGGATGTCGAAAGCACTAGGTCCTCATTAGCGTTCACAAGGTTAAAGTTAAAATCACCGTTTCTGGTGTAATAGGTCTGTCCGTCATTTCCTCTGACCGAGAAGAACCCCTTGCCCTGAATGGCAAAGCTTGTGGCACTTTCGGATTCAAGCAACGCCCCGTTGGTAAACTGCGATGTGATGGCTGCGTTCCTTACACCGAGTCCGACCTGTGCTCCGATGGGTTTATGCTCGGCATTTGCAGTAGTGGTCTTTGTCTGAAGGGTCTGATATAAAAGGCTTTTGAACTCATTTGTTTCCGTTTTATATCCTACGGTATTGACGTTCGCAAGATTGTTAGCGATAGTATCCACATTCTGCTGCTGGGCTATCATACCGGTAGCCGCTGTCCAAAGTGATCTTACCATGTCCTATACCCTCCTTTTATCAGCCAAGCCTTCCCAGATCATTGACCGCTTTTTCAAGTGAATCGTCCATAGTCTGCACGACCTTCTGGTTTATCTCGTACTGCCTGTTTATCGCGATCATATTTACCATCTCCTGAACCGTCTCCACATTTGACTGCTCAAGATAGCCTGAATATATCTGGGCATTTGACGGGATCTGCGTGGCTCCGTCTATAGTCTGCCACATATTCTCACCGTATTTTTCGAGGTAATAATAATCCGTTCCTTCGGGATTTTTTTCAAAATCCACAACTCCCACGGTAGCGAGTATCTGGCCGTTGTCTCCCTGGGTGATATTTCCCTGCCTGTCGATCGTCGTCGGCTTGGTCGGATCGATCGTGATATGATTCCCGTTTGTATCAAGTACGTAATCGCCGTCCTTTGTAACAAGGGTTCCTTCAAGAGTCAGGGTAAAGGATCCGTCCCTTGTATATTTCACGCTTGTATTCCCGGCCTTATCAGTAAACTCTATCTGGAAAAATCCCGAATCCGAAAGCGCCAGATCAAAGGTATTTTCCGTTCCTCTGAATCCGCCCTCGGACCAGTCAGTGTAGTTTTCACCTATCTTTACACCCGGCTGCATATTTCCCATACGTCTCGACATGTACCACTCAGAAGAATCCTGAAGCTTAACTGCCAGAGCATCGGCAAACGTCTGGGAGGTCGCTCCTTCCTTTTTATAACCCGTGGTCGCTACATTAGCCAGGTTATTCGTAAGGGTATCCATCCTGTGCTGCTCGTTTATCATAGCGAAATGTGCGGTGTAAAGACCTTTTACCATAGCTTAGTCGTCTTCCTCCTTGTATCCTGCCATTGTATCCACATACTTTCCTGTTCCCGCGGCAACTGCCGTCATGGGATCCTCTGCGGTCATGGTATTTATTCCGGTTTTTTCGGTAATAAGCTCCTCCAGCCCTCTGAGCATCGCCCCTCCGCCTGTAAGGACGATTCCTCTTGATGCTATATCTGCCGCCAGCTCCGGGGGAGTGCGTTCCAATACGCCGTGTATGGCTTCTATAATCTGAGCTGTTACCTCTCTCAGGGCTTCCTCCGTCTCTTCGGATGAAACCTTGACCGTGACCGGAAGACCTGTCAGGAGGTTTCTTCCCCTGATATCCATATAGTCTACTTCAGGTTTTCTGAATACACATCCTATATGGATCTTTAGATCCTCAGCGGTAGGCTCTCCTATGAGAAGATTATGTTTCTTTCTCATATATCTGACTATGGCATCATCGAAATCGTCTCCTGCAACCTTTATGGAGGTGGATTCAACCGGTCCTCCCAGGGATATGACCGCTATGTCCGATGTACCGCCGCCTATGTCAACCACCATGTTTCCGCAAGGCTTTGTAATGTCTATTCCTGCACCTATGGCTGCGGCAATAGGTTCCTCTATTATTTTTACATCCCTTGCGCCGGCCTGATATGCCGCATCCTCAACAGCTTTTCTTTCAACCTCTGATGCTGCCGACGGGACTCCGACGCACACTCTCGGCTTTCTGAAGGTTCTTTTTCCGACGGCCTTTTGTATGAAGTGCTTCAGCATCTTCTCTGTGACCGTATAATTCGAGATAACGCCCTGTCTCATGGGCCTTATGGCTACGACGTTACCGGGGGTACGTCCGAGCATCAGTCTTGCTTCCTCTCCGATCGCCATGATCTTATTCGTATCCCTGTCGAAAGCCACTACAGAAGGCTCTTTCAGAACAACGCCCTTACCTCTTATATACACCAGTACGCTTGCCGTACCCAGATCAATTCCTATATCTATTCCTGCCATTGTTTCCTCATTTCATTATCCGTTTGTCTCTATTTCAAATAGATAGGATAACCTAAATCGCGGAAACTTTCAATGTGCTCATAAGTGCCTTGTTATATGCGCAAAGCACGGCCGCAGTCCAGTTTTGCGTCCGTGCTTTATAAAATCCGTCCATGTACTATGTATATCGGCTGGGTTTTATTTTTTCTTAACCCTCTGAGGATCTTTTTTCAACATTTTGGCAATATATTTTCCGGTATAGCTCTTTTTATCCCCGGAAACCTGCTCCGGCGTTCCCTGAGTCACAACGGTTCCGCCCCCGTCTCCTCCCTCGGGCCCCATATCTATGATATAATCACCGCATTTTATCACATCCAGATTATGTTCTATGACAACTACGGTATTCCCCGCTTCCGCAAGCCGGTCAAGTATAACTATCAGCTTTTTTACATCATCAAAGTGCAACCCGGTCGTCGGCTCGTCCAGGATGTATATCGTCTTGCCCGTACCACGTCTGGAAAGCTCCGTCGCAAGCTTTATCCGCTGGGCTTCTCCTCCGGAAAGCTCCGTTGAAGGCTGTCCGAGCTTCACATAACCGAGTCCCACATCATAAAGCGTCTGTATCTTATTTCTGATGGACGGCACATTTTCAAAGAATTCAAGTGCCTCTTCCACGGTCATATCAAGCACATCTGATATATTTTTTCCTTTGTATGTCACATCCAGGGTCTCCCTGTTGTATCTCTTTCCATGACATACATCGCAGGGAACGAATACATCCGGCAGAAAATGCATTTCTATCTTTATTATTCCGTCCCCGCTGCAGGCCTCACATCTCCCGCCTTTCACATTGAAAGAAAACCTTCCTTTTCTGTATCCTCTCGCCCTGGCCTCCTGTGTCCCGGCAAAGAGATCCCGTATCATATCAATCACGCCCGTATATGTGGCCGGATTTGATCTCGGTGTACGGCCTATAGGAGACTGATCTATGTTTATTACCTTATCAAGCTGCTCCAGACCGCGTATACCGTCGGAAACTCCCGGAATCGTGCGGGCACGGTTAAGCTTTTTTGCCGCAGTCTTAAATAGTATCTCATTTATCAGTGAGGACTTACCGGAGCCTGATACTCCCGTAACTACAGTCATAACACCAAGAGGTATCTTTACATCTATCTTTTTCAGATTATTCTCTCTTGCGCCTTTTATCTCTATCCATCCGGAAGGTTTTCTTCTTTTTTCAGGAACCGGTATAGAAATCTTTCCCGACAGATACTGACCTGTTATGGAAGTTTTGACCTTCATTATCTCCTCAGCCGTTCCCTCTGCGACAAGCATTCCTCCATGCATGCCCGCACCGGGTCCGATATCTATGATCCGGTCTGCTGCCCTCATGGTATCCTCGTCGTGCTCAACCACTATGAGCGTATTCCCGAGATCCCTCAGTCTCTTTAATGTGGAAAGCAGCTTGTCGTTATCCCGCTGGTGCAGTCCTATGGACGGTTCATCCAGAATATATGCGACTCCAACCAGTCCGCTTCCTATCTGTGTCGCAAGTCTTATCCTCTGGGCCTCTCCTCCTGACAGTGTTCCCGTTGCCCTCGAAAGTGTCAGGTAGTCCAGCCCCACATCATTCATAAAGCTGATCCTGGAGTGGATCTCCTTTATTATCTGCTTACCGATCAAACGTTGCTGTTCCGTAATGGCATCCGGTATCCTGTCAAAATAAGTCAGAAGCTCCTTCACAGACATTTCCGTCAGCTCAAATATATTCCTGTCATCAACAGTAACGGCCAGCGATTCCTTCTTAAGTCTCTGTCCGCCGCAGGCTTCACAGGGAGATATCCTCATATACTGCTCATATTCTGCCTTTGCTGAATCGGAAAAAGACTCTCTGTATCTTCTTTCCATGTTTTTTATAAGTCCTTCAAAGGCATCGTCATAGACTCCTTCAGACCTCATACCCTTGTAATGAACCTTTATCACTTCACCCCCGGTACCATGTACAAATACCCTTCTGACTTTTTCCGGAAGCTCTTCATAGGGTGTGTCCAATGAAAATTTGTACTTTTCAGCCAATGCTTCCAAAAGGGCATGGCTGTAGCTTCCGGGATCTTTTGAATTCATCCAGCCCATGCAGCTGACACAGCCTTCATTGAAGGACAGGGATTTATCGGGGATCATAAGATCCTCATCAAATTCCATCTGATAGCCCAATCCCGCGCATTCGGGACACGCTCCGAACGGATTATTGAAAGAAAAGCTTCTGGGTTCTATGGGCGGTATTGAGACATTGCAGTCCGGGCAGGAAAAGCTGTTTGAAAAAGCCAGGGTCTTTTCTCCCTGGTTGACATCCACGTTAAGTAGACCGTCAGATATTTCCAGAACATTTTCTATAGAACCGGAAAGCCTTGTCTCAATTCCCGGTTTTACTACAAGACGGTCCACGACTATTTCTATCGTGTGCCGGATATTCTTATCCAGCTCTATATCCTCTGACAGCTCATAAAGGGAGCCGTCAACGATCACACGGACATAACCGGATTTCTTTGCCCTTTCCAATATCTTTTCATGGCGTCCCTTTTTTCCTCTGACAACAGGAGCCAAAAGCTGTATCCTGGTCCGCTCGGGAAGCTTCATTATAATATCGGCCATCTGATCTGCTGTCTGCCGCTCTATCGGCTTCCCGCAGTTCGGACAGTGGGGTATCCCTATACGCGCATACAAAAGCCTGAGATAATCATATATTTCCGTCACTGTCCCGACCGTGGACCTGGGATTTCTGTTTGTGGATTTCTGATCTATGGAAATCGCCGGTGGAAGCCCGTCTATCGAATCCACATCGGGCTTATCCATCTGGCCCAAAAACATTCGTGCATAGCTTGAAAGCGACTGCATATACCTTCTCTGGCCCTCTGCATAAATAGTATCAAAGGCAAGAGAGGACTTTCCCGAACCGGAAAGCCCTGTCATGACTATAAGCTCATTTCTTGGTATATCCACGGAGAGCGACTTCAGGTTGTGTTCTCTTGCTCCCCTTATCTTTATATACTTCTTTACATCTTCTTCCTGTTTTTTCATCTGGTATTCATTCCGTTTCTTTTTCTTCCGGACAGTATTTTTCTATCATGTTTTTCGTAAATTCCGGTGACCATCGGGTTACTATCACAGAATCATGACGTTTGCCACGGGTTCTTAAATTCTTAAGCTGTTCTATATACTGAAGCGTCACCTTCCTCGATATCTTTGATTCTCCGGAGTTTCTGTCATGGAACTCATATGGGATCTCCACTATAAGCCGGTATTGGCACATGGCGAGCACCTCTACCATGATCTTCCAGCCTATGGGGTCAAGCTCTGCTCCTTCAAGTATCTCCTTCCTGAACATAAAAAGTCCGGACGTAGGATCCGATATATTGCGCAGCGACGAAAGTGCGGCCTTCCCCATCCATCTGGCAGTACCGGATACAAACTTTCTCACAAAGTTAAGCCCTCCGTCGGAACCACCCTTTATCAGACGCGATGGAATGCACATATCCGCCCCGGACAGCATAGCCGCATACATTGGACGAAGAATAGCAGGCGGGTGCTGCAGATCCGCATCCATGCATGCAAGAAAATCTCCGTCTGCCATTTCAAAACCCTCTATTACCGCAGTCGCAAGACCGGTCTGGGCTTCTCCCTCCCGATGATGATACCTGCAGTGCGGATCTTTTTCACACAGTTCCTTTAAAACCTCCGGTGTATTATCATCTGAATCATCTATAAACCATATATTGTAGTCTATATTCTGCAAAGCTTTTGCTATCTGTCCTGCAAGCTCTGCCACATTCCCTGCTTCATTGAAAGTCGGAACTACTACCGAAAGCTTTTTTCCCATAATGAATCCTCCTGTTTATCGCGCAACCATTGCTTTCTTCAATTCTATCATCTGATCCCTGAGCATAGCAGCAGATTCGAAATCCAGCTCTGCCGCTGCCTTTTTCATACGTTTTTCAACCTTTTCAATAAGCTTTTCCAGTTCTTTTTTATCCATGGATTCAGGATCCTTTTCAAGTTCATATTCACTCTTTGCAACCGTCTTTGATATGGAAATAAGCTCACGCACTGCCTTCTGTATAGTCTGGGGGGTTATCCCATGCTCTTCATTATATGCCTGTTGAAGCCTGCGGCGTCTTTCAGTCTCGTCTATACACTCCTTCATGGATCCGGTTATCGAATCGGCATACATTATAACATGTCCGCGGGAATTTCGTGCAGCCCTTCCTACTGTCTGGATCAGAGAAGTCGCAGATCGTAAAAATCCTTCCTTGTCCGCATCTATTATAGCAACCAATGAGATCTCCGGTATATCGAGTCCTTCCCTCAGGAGATTTATCCCTACCAGGACATCAAAGACATCCAGGCGCATATCCCTGATGATCTGGGCTCTTTCAAGGGTGTCTATGTCGGAATGCAGATACTTTACCCTGATACCGATTTCCCTCAAATAATCGGTCAGATCCTCTGCCATTCGCTTTGTAAGGGTGGTAACAAGCACCTTTCCATTATTCTTCGCTTCCTTATTTATTTCGGATACGAGATCATCTATCTGCCCTTCAGTCGGGCGCACGGAAATCTCAGGATCCAAAAGGCCTGTCGGTCTCAGTATCTGCTCGGCCCGCAGTAATTCATGGTCCGCCTCGTATTCCGCGGGAGTTGCCGAAACAAATAATAACTTGTCGATATGACTTTCCCACTCTTCGAAGGAAAGAGGTCTGTTATCCTTTGCAGAAGGCAGTCTGAAGCCGTACTCAACAAGAGAAGTCTTTCTTGCCTGATCACCGTTGTACATACCGCCTATCTGCGGAATGGTGATATGGCTTTCATCCACTATAATAAGGAAATCATCCGGAAAGAAATCCATGAGCGTAAGGGGGGCTGATCCGGGTGCTCTTCCTGCCAGAGGCCTGGAATAATTCTCAATCCCTGAGCAGAATCCCGTCTCCCGCATCATCTCTATGTCGAAATTTGTCCTCTCGGAAATCCTCTGAGCCTCTATAAGCTTATCTTCAGACTTAAAATATCTTACCCTTTCTTCCAGCTCCCGCTCTATCTCTGCTATGCCTCGTTCCATCTTCTCTTTAGTCACAACATAATGGGAGGCCGGAAATATTGCCGCATGCTTTAGCTCAGCCTTTGGATGCCCGGTAAGCACATCAAACTCGACCAGACGGTCTATCTCATCTCCGAAGAATTCTACCCTTATCGCTGTATCATCTGACTCCGCCGGAAAGATATCAAGCACATCCCCATGCACTCTGAAGGTCGATCTCTTAAAATCCGCTTCCGCCCGTTCGTACCTTATCTCGATGAGTTCATGAATGACCTCGTCCCTGTCTTTATTCATTCCCGGTCGAAGCGATATCATCATATGAATATAATCATCGGGAGAACCCAGACCGTAAATACAGGAAACTGACGCGACAACTATAACGTCATTTCTCTCTGAAAGAGATGCCGTCGCCGACAGACGGAGCTTGTCTATCTCGTCATTCACGGACGAATCTTTTTCGATATATGTATCAGTGGACGGAACGTAGGCTTCCGGCTGGTAATAATCATAGTAGGATACAAAGTACTCCACAGCGTTTTCCGGGAAATACTCTTTCATTTCTCCATACAGCTGTCCGGCGAGGGTTTTGTTATGACTTATGATCAGCGTCGGCTTGTTCAAAGCGGCGATCACGTTGGCCATCGTAAAGGTCTTGCCCGATCCGGTCACACCAAGCAGGGTCTCAAACTGGTTGCCCGCTTTAAAACCATCT
>CACZRA010000206.1 GCA_902783395.1 uncultured Lachnospiraceae bacterium | reverse complement strand
GGAAAGAGTTTGTGGATGAGGTGCTAGGCGTGAAGCTCTCTCTGCTCCGCCGGTTCTTTGGATATAAAGCCAAGGGTGAAGAGCTGGCAAGAGGTAAAGTATTCCTTTATCATATACTGGAACTATATAGACATTCAGAAGATAAGATCAATTTGGCAAGGCTCGCCTATCTGCTTGCAAGACTTGAGCCGTCCCCGTCTGCAGAGGATGAATACAAGGTGTTGTATAACGAGCTGAAGAATAAGCTTTACAAGTGGCACAGGAGTGAAAATGATAGAAAACAGTTTATTACGGCGATCTACATTTATGCCTATATGATTAGAGACAGGGAGGGATGATTATGGCCTACAATAACGGTGGATACAATGGCGGAGGCAATCGGTTTGGCGGCGGATCCTATCAGAAAAGGGGAGAGATACAGCAGAAGGCAACAGTCCAGACACCGCATGTAAAGCTTACGGATCAGGAATATGTGGACAGGGCAGAAAACGTGATCAAGAAACTTGATGAAGAGAAAAAGCTTCTCACTACGTCCAAGATTCGCAATCTCCTGTCTATGATCACTAGCCTTTACGATGAGGTCAGGAGGAGCACATCCGATAAGCTGAGTGCGGAAGCAATGAGCCAGATTCAGTATATCAGGCTACACTTTGCTTATGAAGCAGGAAGAGATAAGAATGTAAAAGCATTCGTAGACGAAGCAGATATACTCAGACATATCAAAGATATCGGAGACAGTAAAGCGCAGTTCATGTTGTTCTGTCGGTATATGGAGGCATTGGTTGCCTATCATCGCTACCACGGCGGAAAAGAATAAGGGAGGATCAGCAGATGTACGCAAAGATTAATATTGTTGGAACGATCACATCCTTAACAGGAATGCATATCGGCGGGACGAGTGGCTTCTCTGCGATCGGAGCTATTGATTCCGCAGTCATCAGGGACATCCGCAGTGATCTTCCCATGATTCCGGGAAGCAGCCTGAAGGGGAAAATGCGCTCCTTGCTCGCCAGACAGTACAGTAACGGCGCATTGCCGAGAAAGATCGAGGAGGATGACATACGCATACGCCGCCTGTTCGGCTACATGGAAGAGGGGAAGGGAAAGGATAAGAAGGCATATACAGCAAGGTTGCAGGTTTCTGACATGTTCCTGAAGAACTATGACGAACTCAAAAGAATCGGCATTCCTGTGACGGAGGTCAAGTTCGAAAACACGATCAACCGTCTGAGCGCTGTAGCAAATCCCAGACAGATCGAGCGTTCCGTGGCAGGTGCAGAGTATGGCCTAGACCTTATTTACAGTGCTATGAGTGAGGAAGAACTCATTGAGGACTTCGAGACGATCCGTGATGGTCTCATCCTCCTGACATACGATTATATCGGTGGCAGCGGATCGAGAGGATACGGAAGGATCAGGTTTTCAGAATTCGGAGTTAACTGTGTCGTAGGGAGCTGCGACGATAAGATACTAAAACGCTGCGAAGAAATTCTGAAGGAAGTTGAAAAGTAAACAAGCGGAAGAATAAAGGAAGCCAGGCCATGAACTATAGATTATTAAAACTTCAGTTTTCGACCGCTGTGCATTTCGGAACAGGAGGACTCACAACGACGTCAAATACCCTAATGGCAGATACAGTTTTTTCCGCCATGTGCACTGAGGCAGCAAGGGCTGGGATTGATCCCTCCGTCTTGATCGATTCTGTAATAGCAGGCGAGATTCGGATCTCTGATGCACTTCCATATATCGGAGACAGGTTTTATGTGCCAAAACCGCTGGCTGAAATCACGACAGAAAAGGATGGAGATTCTTCTGTCAAGAAAGCGCTCAAAAAATTGACTTACCTTCCAGTTGATGCACTGGATAGTTATTTGAAGGGGTCGTTGGATATCGGGAAGGAATCAGATATACTTCAGCACGGCCTCGGGCAAGAGTGCCTTATCGAAAAAACAGCGATCGAGATCAGTGAGAAAACCGAGCCTTATGCAATCGGCCTATACCGCTATTATGAAGGGAGCGGACTGTATATCTGTCTAGGATACGAAACAGAAAAAGAATATAAGCTTTTCTGTGATATCATGAAACTTCTCTCTTATTCCGGGGTTGGCGGCAAGGTGTCTTCTGGGTACGGGAAGTTCACAATTGAACCGGCCAATCCACCCAGTGAATACATTAAAAGGCTGCAGGTGGAAGATTACGAGCAGTATATGTCGTTATCAGTCTGCCTGCCCTCGCCAAATGTGATAGAGAAAGTGATGAATAGTGCGAATTTCCGCCTCGTCAAAAGGAGCGGCTGGATTTCAGCTGGTTCAGCACCTGATACTCTGAGAAAAAGAAGAGACCTGTATATGTTTGCTGCTGGCTCTGTGTTTTCAGGCCGCTTCAATGGTAGTGTGTGCGACCTAAGTGATGATGGCGCACATCCCGTAATGCGTTACGGTTGCCCAATGTTTATGGGGGTGAAATGATGGAATCTTTTTATTATAGAAGTTTTATTGAGTTCCAGACATTATCCCCAGTGTTTATTGGGAGCGGGAAGGAACTCAATAAGAAGGAATATATTTATGACAGAAACAGTGGGAGCATCTATCTTGTCGATTTTAAGAAGATGTGTGAAGGGCTGCAGTCAAGGCACCTACTGAATGCTTTTGAAGCTTACCTTATGGAGGACCAGCAAGGCCCGATCAGACCCCAGGGCGGACAGGGCCAGGAGCTGATTCATTTCCTTAAGGACCACAGCGTGCAGGAGGCTGTCTATAAAAACTGGTACATCGGCATGGTAAAGGTCGCTGATAAATCTATGAACCTGCACAGCGCCAAGCCCATCCAGCTGTTCATCCGCAATGCCGCGAACCAGCCGTATGTCCCCGGCAGTAGTTTCAAAGGGATG
>CACZRA010000205.1 GCA_902783395.1 uncultured Lachnospiraceae bacterium | reverse complement strand
TTACAAAGAGCTTCTTATCGATGGCGGATACTACACTGAGGATCAGCTTGCAAACTAAAGCTTAAACAATATTATCGGGGGGGGATCGGAAACGATCCTCCCTATAATTCTTTTTTTATTATTCTACAATCAGAGGAATTCATGACTTGAGACAATCGCTGGAGTGGTAAATCTAACAAGGCTTATAATTCACAGGGCGGTTGTTTTTTTATGTGGAGCAGGAAAGGAAAAGATGCGGGATGTCTGACTATATCTTGGAGATGAACCACATTACTAAGGAATTCTCAGGCGTAAAGGCCTTGGATGATGTTAATCTGAAGGTCAAGCAGGGGGAGATACACGGATTATGTGGTGAGAACGGAGCCGGAAAATCCACGCTGATGAATGTCCTGTCGGGCGTTTATCCGCACGGTACGTATTCCGGTGATGTCGTTTATAAAGGAGAAGTTTGTAAATTCAGGGATTTGAAAGAAAGCGAAGCCAAGGGCATCGTTATCATACATCAGGAACTGGCGTTGTCTCCGCTGCTTTCGGTGGCAGAGAATGTTTTCATAGGAAATGAACAGACGGGCGTTAAGGGTGTCATAGACTGGACTATGACCAGAAAAAAAGCCCAGGAAGTGCTTGCAAAGGTGGGACTCGAGCATGAGGATGTCAATGTCCCGGTAAACTCACTGGGTGTCGGCAAGCAGCAGCTCATTGAGATCGCAAAGGCCATGGCAAAGAAGGTCGACCTTCTTATTCTCGATGAGCCTACGGCGGCTCTGAATGACGAAGAGAGCCGCAAGCTTCTGGATATCATGCTCGATCTTAAGAAGCAGGGAGTCACCTGCATCATCATCTCACATAAGCTTAACGAGCTGGAGTATGTCTGCGATTCGCTTACCATCATCCGTGACGGTCATACCATCGAGACACTGGATAAGGACAAGGATGATTTCAGTGAGGACCGTGTCATAAAGGGTATGGTAGGACGTGAGCTTACAAACAGATACCCTGTCCGTGAAGGAGTTAAGATCGGGGATGTGATCTTTGAGGTATCCGACTGGAACGCTTACCATCCGGACGATGCCGAAAGACAGATGCTTAAAAACATTAATCTGAAGGTCCGTTCCGGCGAGGTCGTAGGACTTGCGGGGCTTATGGGAGCAGGCCGTACCGAATTCGCGATGAGCATATTCGGAAAGAGCTACGGACAGAAGATATCAGGAAAGATAAAGATCAACGGAAAAGAGGTTGAGCTCAACAGCGTGGAAGACGCGATAAACAACAAGCTGGCTTATGTTTCCGAGGACCGTAAGACATACGGCCTGGTGCTGATAGACGATATCAAGCACAATATGACGATGGCGGCTCTCAAGAAATTCTTCTCGAAAAACGGTGTTGTGAATGCCAACGATGAGGTGCTGTCGGCTGAAGAATACATGAAGCTCATAAAGGTCAAAGCGAATTCCATAGAGCAGCCCGTAGGTTCTCTTTCGGGAGGAAACCAGCAGAAGGTCGTGCTCGCAAAATGGATGCTGACCCAGCCCGATGTCCTCATACTTGACGAGCCTACGAGAGGTATTGACGTAGGAGCGAAGTATGAGATATACACGGTGATAAATGATCTTGCAAAGGCGGGGAAGGCTGTCATAGTCATCTCTTCCGAAATGCAGGAGATCATAGGAACCTGCGACAGGGTCTATGTCATAAATGACGGAGAGATAGCAGGTGAGCTCAATAAAGAGGAAGTCACACAGGAAAAGATCATGTCGTGCATTATGGCGCACAACAGAAAGGGAGTAGAGGGAGAATAAGACATGAATAACAAAAAAACAGTCAATCTCGATATGAAGCAGTACGGCATGTTCATCGTGCTGATTGCGGTGTTTCTCATTTTTGCGTTGATGACGGGCGGAAAGAATATGTCCCCCGCTAATATCAACAATCTGATTCTGCAGAACAGTTACGTTGTTATCCTTGCGACCGGCATGCTGCTCTGCGTACTTACCGGTAACGTAGACCTGGGAGTAGGCTCTGTCGTCGCTCTCTGCGGAGCGACCGTGGGCGTGCTTCTTATCGACGTAAAGGCACCCATGGGACTTGCGATACTGGCGGCCCTTCTGGTAGGTCTTCTCTGTGGAATGTTCTCGGGCTTCTTTATAGCAGTAATGGGAGTGCCTCCCTTCATCGTCACGCTGGCTACGATGCTTATGGGACGAGGCGCTACATATACTATCCTTCAGGCGCAGACAAAGGGACCCTTTGACGGAAGCTACAACTATATAGGAGCGGGTTTTGTCTTCCCCAACATGAAGATAGGCAACTTCAATATGCTCTGCTTCATCGTTGCGGCAGTTGCTACGGCTGCGATCATCTTCGGTGAGATAAAGAGCATAGCTACAAAGAATAAATACGGATTTGCGCAGAATCCCATATGGCAGGTAGTGATCAAGGACGGAGTTTTCATTTTCCTTGTATGGTTTGTGATGATAAAGCTCGGACAGTACAGCGGATTCCCGTTCGTGCTTGTGATCATGGGTGCCATCGTCGGCATATATCACTTCATCACGAGCCGCACCGTCGCGGGACGTCAGATATACGCTCTCGGAGGTAACCGTAAGGCGGCACAGCTCTCCGGTATCAAGACTGACAGGGTGTTCTTCTGGGTTTATACAAACATGGGCTTCCTTGCCGGTGTAGCAGGTGTTGTTCTTTCCGCGAGAAACGGATCCGCGACACCTAAGGCAGGAGACCAGTTCGAGATGGATGCCATCGCATCATGTTATCTCGGAGGCGCGGCCGTTGCCGGTGGTGCGGGTACAATATTCGGTGCCGTTATCGGAGCTTTCATCATGGGTGTCCTGAATAACGGAATGTCACTGTACGGATGGTCGACCGATATACAGAAGATCGTTAAGGGAGCTGTCCTCCTTCTTGCGGTTACCGCGGATCTTATGTCCAAGAGAAAGAAGGGCTGACCTTAAGGATACCGATAAATGCGGATATGATGCGGGGACGGAAACGTCCCTGCATTTTATTTGTTGCAACTCAGCGCATATCCGATGCGCTTTTTACTTCCACATGAAAAAAAGATTTTGCAAGTTTCGTTTTATATGCGATAATACTTGTTGGTGTCTGCGTGAGGAAACGGTTATTCGGGAGACATTAAGGAATTATGGATTTAGAGACGATCTACAGCGAGTATCATGATAAGGTGCTTAGCTATATAAAGAGCAAGGTTGCCAACAGGGAGGATGCGGAGGATCTCTGCGCCGACGTTTTCCTTAAGGTTCAGAAGAAGCTTAAGGAATATGACGAGGAGAAGGCGGGAGTATCTACCTGGATATATACGATAGCCAGGAATTCCGTCATAGATTTTTACCGGGGGAACCATATGACGGAGGAGCTTCCCGATGAGCTTTCGGAGGATATAGCATCTGATGATGAGACTGACAGCGCTCTGTTGAAGAGGGAGACTCTTTACGAGCTTGCCGAAGCACTGAAGAAGCTATCCCCTGAGGAGCGGTCGGTCATAGTCCTGCATTATTACGAAGGGCTTTCACTTACGGATATACAGCAGAAGACGGGACTGTCATACGGGCAGGTAAAGCTCAGACACAATTCCGCTCTGAAGGAGATGAAAAAGTTTTTTGCAAAGAAAACAGCAGGCGGGATGTTTTCAATAGTCTGAAGAGGGAGGAATACAGGATAAGGAATGGCACTTAGAGAAGTAAGGACCCTGGGGGATCCGATCCTTGAGAAAAGATCAAAGGAAGTCACCAAGGTAACAGAGAGAATGCGGGAGCTCATAGATGATATGTTTGAGACTCTCTACGATCAGAACGGGGTAGGTCTTTCCGCGGTACAGGTCGGTGTCCTTAAAAGGATCGTCTGTGTGGATCTGTCGGACGAAGGTGATGATCCGATAGTGATGATAAACCCCGTGATAAGGGAAGCTGACGGAGAGCAGGAGGGATATGAGGGCTGTCTTTCGGTTCCCGGCAAGACGGGAAGGGTTAAGCGTCCTAATCATGTCATAGTTGATTTCCTTGACGAAGAGCTTGAGCCCCAGAGCATGGAGGGGGAAGAGGTGTTTGCAAGATGTATCTGCCATGAGCTGGATCATCTGGATGGAAAACTGTATGTGAGACTTGTTGACGGTCCGCTCCAGGATGTCGAGGATGTGGAAAAGGAACCGGAATCGGAGCGCAGCGAAAAAAAGAAAAAATACAAAAAGATAAAGCGATGAAGATCATTTTTATGGGGACCCCCGATTTTGCCGTAAGCACGCTTAAGGCAATACATGAGGCGGGACATGATATCAGGCTTGTCGTGACGCAGCCGGATAAGCCAAAGGGCAGAAGCGGAAGCCTTCAGATGAGCGATGTGAAGCAGTATGCCGTGAATAACGCGCTTCCGGTGTACCAGCCTGAGAGGATAAGGGACAGAGAGGCTGTGTTAAGGCTGGAGAGCTGTGAATGCGAGCTTATAGTTGTTGCCGCTTTCGGTCAGATATTGTCAAAAGAGATATTGGAAATGCCGAAGTATGGATGCATAAACGTCCATGCTTCTTTATTGCCTCATCTCAGGGGAGCGTCACCCATACAGACTGCCATAATCGAAGGAGATAAGGAAACCGGTGTCACCATTCAGCAGATGGGGGAGGGGCTTGATACCGGTGATATCATTTCATTCCGGAGCATCGCCATAGAAGCCTCGGACACGGGAGGATCCCTTTTTGACAAACTGTCAAAGCTTGGAGCTGATCTTGCCGTGGAGACTATAGAAGATATAGAAAAGGGCAGGGCCGGGCTTACTCCCCAGGATGAGAGCAGGGCCACATATGCCGGGAAGATAGATAAATCCATGGGGCATATAGACTGGAAGAAGGGGGCGGAGGAGACTGAGAGGCTTATAAGGGCGCTTGATCCCTGGCCTTCCGCATATGCCTTTTTAGACGGGAAAATGCTGAAGATCTGGAAGGGCTGCGTAGGAGATGCATACAGCGACGCGCCCGGGACCGTCGCGGACGTAGGGCGGGATACTGTTACCGTCGCCTGCGGAAGCGGCTCCATTGTGATAAGCGAGCTGCAGCTCGAGGGGAAGAAGAGAATGAAGGTACATGATTTTCTTTTAGGCTATGACCTGAAAAAGGGAACGGTACTGTCCTGACCGGATATGTGATATAGTGATAAGGACGATAATGCAGTTGA
>CACZRA010000204.1 GCA_902783395.1 uncultured Lachnospiraceae bacterium | reverse complement strand
GCATGGATAAGGTAGATAGCTTCATGATAAAGGTCAGCCGAGCTTCATATCCCCGTCCTTAACCCAGCCGAGCTTCCTGACGCCCATGTTTATCAGAGGACAGAGTAGGGCGGGAAGGACAAAACAGATCAGCACAAGCCCTGTCCAGTCCATGGCGGTGATACCGGATTTCGCCCCCGACACAATATCATTTACCCATCCCGTATATACGCCTATCTGGCCTACGAAGCCGCAGGTCCCCATTCCCGAGGATACCGGGGTGCCGTTCATCTCCATCCTGAAAATACAGGTAGATATGGGACCGGTTATGGCCGATGTAAGTATCGGCGCTATCCATATCCTTGGATTCTTTACTATATTTCCCATCTGGAGCATGGAGGTCCCTATCCCCTGGGAGACAAGCCCGCCCCATTTATTTTCCTTAAATGACATGACGGCAAATCCGATCATCTGTGCAGAGCAGCCTGCTACGGCAGCGCCCCCCGCAAGCCCCGTAAGACCTAAGGCCGCGCAGATGGCGGCAGAGGATATCGGCAGAGTCAGAGCCACGCCGACTATGACCGAGACAAGCATGCCCATAAGGAAGGGCTGAAGCTCGGTCGCCCACATTATGAGACGCCCCACCTGGCTTGCTGCCTTGCCGAGAGCCGGAGCCCACCAGGCCGAAAGCGCTATCCCCGTGCCGATGGTCACGAGCGGGGTCACAAGGATATCCACTTTTGTTTCCTTCGATACAGCCTTTCCGATCTCCGAAGCTATGACCGCTATGAAAAGGACCGCCAGAGGTCCTCCCGCGCCGCCGAGGGCATTTGAAGCGAATCCCACGGAAACGAGAGAAAAAAGAACAAGCGGAGGGCACTTAAGGGCATAGCCTATGGCAACTGCCATCGCAGGTCCGCTCATGGCCGACGCGAGCCCTCCTACCGTATAATCCACGCCTCCGATATTTGCTACCGGCGAGGTCAGGAAGCCTATGCCGAACTGGGTACCGAGGGTATTTATTATGGTACCGATGAGCAGCGAGCAGAAAAGTCCCTGGGACATGGCCCCCAGCGCATCTATCCCGTACCGCTTCAGGGATATCTCGATATCTTTTCTTTTCATGAATGCCTTTATCTTATCCACTTCATCTCCTCCTGAGTGACAGATCACCCCGCATACATCATTCCCTTAAAAAGCTTATCTTCATTGACGCTGTCATTTATCTTGTGAGGATAGTCCCCGTCCACATTGAGCCTTACTATCCTTCCGTCCCCGAGCTTTGCATCCACGATGCCCACGCCGTCGGTACGGTAGAGAGTTAATTCGCTGTCTTTTGCTATGTCCGCGCCGTTCTCCTTCACCATGCCGTCCTCGTCCACTATATCCGCCTTGAAGTCCGTGAGCGCGGTAAGCACGAAGGTATCCTCCGGTATCATGAGATATTTGTCCTTGAGCCTCAGCTTACCGTTGTCAAGCACCTCAAATTCTCCGGAAGCCGTATAGGAGGAAAGCATATCACATCTCACCCCCAGATCCAAACTGTCGGGATCCATCGGGAGGATCACGCCGTATATGCCGCTCGCCTCGTCGAGATAATCCGCAAAGCAGTACTTCATATCCGCATCAAGCTCCGTCTGCACGGGAGCGCTGCCGTTAAGATCGATACAAAAGAGCTGCTTGTAGTCATTATCCATATTCGCAAAAACATAGGCAAAATCCTTTCCGTTCCCGGTGTGGGCAAGGAAGGAGGCCTGGCTGTAATAATACAGATCTCCGACGGTCAGCATATTGTTTCCTTTGTAGACATTGATCGAGCCGAAATAGTTGTTGTCATCATAATCATCACGCTCGACCTTGATCTTCTCCGCTTTGCCGTTGAAGCCGTATTTATTGTCCATATCGGTCAGATGCGAAACAAAAGCGCCGCCTGCCGCATAATCCTTCTTAAACAGGGAGGGCTCCTCTTCATACAGTATTTTCACGACCTGGTCTCCGTATGCGTAGGCGCTTATGCCGTAGGGTGAGAAATAAAAGCTCACTCCGTCGGGATCAAGGGTGAAATCATAGATGTATTCATTCTCCTCATCATCGCTTTGCGCCGTAAGGCTCATATTGTATTCCGCAAGCGAATCCTTCAGTCCGAAAAACTCCACATCCGGATAGTCCTCCAGAAGCTTCCGCTCGAGTATCTCATTCAGCTTTCCCTGATCGGAGATCACATCGGAAAGAGGGATCTCAGCTCCCGTAGAAGTATCAAGATTGAAGGTCTGATAATAAAAGTCCGGATGCGCGCCTCCGAGATATCCGTTCATCACCCTTACTATGCTGACGCACTTGTTGTCGGCACGTTTGACGATATCATCGGAATAATGATAATAATAACCTTCCCCGCCAGAGGAACGGACGCTCTCCTCGTATTCAAAGGCGTCCCTTTCATATTCCTTGATCTCAGCCTTGAAGTCCTTCTCCTCTTCATCAGCGATATTCCTCAAAACCTTTGCAAGCTTCGGATGCGCGGTCTCGGTCTCGAGTGTGCAGTAGATATGATTTCCGAAGCTCTGGAAATAAATGAATCCGTCATTTTCCGTCGATCTGCTCAGATCAAAATAAGTCCTTACCAGACGTAAGCTTCCGCTGCCGTCACCGGCTGTATCGGCTGATAAGGATCCCTCCCCGGCCTTATCCCCGGAGAGACTCTTCTTTTTTTTGGGAGATACCTCTTCCTCTGTATCAGTATCCGCAGAGGCTGCGAAATTACTCTTCGGAAAATTCGTTTCCTTACTGTGACCGCAGCCCGCCGCCGATACAAAAAGCAGCAGGGATATGATCAGTAATACGGTTTTCTTTTTCATAGACACATACCCTTCTTACCATGTTCCCTTCATTATAAACAAAATACAGGCTTTTGGGTATACGGCATGGATCCGCCGTAAGACCTGCGTCAGTACTTTGTAAAAAAGAGCAGTCCGAATGTCCCCGGTCCGGAATTTGCGGCAACCGCAGGTGATGCTTCCTGATAGAATACTTCATCAAACTGCATCTCATCCTCTGCCATGAGCCTTACGGAATCTATCTCTCTCTCCGTCATCCCGACATAGGTGATAAAGAGTATCCTTCTGTCTATCACTCCCGGCACCCTGAATGCGGATGATATGTATTTCTCCCATGCGCGCTCCCTCGATCCGAAGTAGATCCTGGAAACCGACATCTTACCGTTCTCCAGCGAGATGACCGGATGGACCATCATTGCCGCTGCCATGGTCGCGATACGGTTGCTTACCTGCTTCTGTCTGGCAAGGAAATCAAGAGAGTCCACGATAAAGCTGGAATGAACGTGTCCTTTCATCTTTTCTAACCTTGCAAGTATCTCCTCCACCGGCAGTCCCTCCGATACGAGACGGGCCGCCTCGATGGCTACAAGCCCCTGTCCGGAAGAAAGATGCTCACTGTCTACAACGTTTACATTTCCGAAGCTGTCAGCGGCACGCTTGGCCATGATATATCCGCTCTGATTCACCTTTCCCGATATCGAGACATGAATGATATTATTCGCTTCATCCAGCTGGCGGGCGAAGAATCTCTCATGATCCTCCAGGGTAGGCGCCTTGGTGAGCACCGTCTCCGATCCCTTCTCCATCAGAGGCAGCAGGCCTCTGGTGTTTATCTCCAGTCCGTCCTTGAAGAGCCCGTGATCCGTCTGGACCATGTGCGGCAGAACGGCGATATTGTATTTGTCCAGGATACTCTTCGGCAGATCGGCAACGCTTTCCGTCGTGACCTTTATATGTCTCTTCTTCCTGTGGCTTCCAAGCCATGCCGTGCTTTCTTCGGCAAGATTTTTCGCTTCTCCCCCGGCCGTCACGAGCTCCTCGGGAAGGAATCTGACAACCGTTCTCTCAAGCTCATCCCCCGTCACGGGTTTTATCAGATAGCCGTCAAAGCCTTCTTTGATATAAAGGCTTTCCATATTGCTCCCGGCATTTGCGGTCAGCGCTATGATACTCGAGCCGTGGCAGAGACCTCCGGTCTGTGAACGTATGGCATGCAGGCATTCTATCCCGTCCATCCCCGGCATTTTGTGATCCATGAGTATGATATGATAAGCCTCGGACAGGGTCTTTTTCAGAGCCTCCTCTCCGGAGGATGCCGTATCCACCTGCATCTCCGTTTCCTTAAGCAGCTTGCCGGTGACCAAAAGATTTGAAGGCGTATCATCCACTACGAGCACTTTTGCCGCCGGTGCCTTGAAGGATTCCCTCCTTATCCCGGCTTCCGTTCTCCTGTGTCCCTTATCGGTCTTGAATTCTCCTACAGGCTCGTCGCTGACTATCCTCTGCGGGATCTCTACCACAAAGGTGGAGCCCTTGGTATAGATACTGTTTACCGTGACGCTTCCGTGCATCATATCCACCATCTGTTTCACGATGGAAAGCCCGAGTCCGGTTCCCTCTATATACTTGTTCCTGTCCTCATCCACACGCTTGAACGCGGTAAAAAGATAGGGTATGTTTTCTCTCTTTATCCCGATCCCGGTATCCTTTACGGAGTAGGAGACAAGGACATTTCCTTTACCGTCCCGCTCACACCCCACAGAAAGGCTCACGGAACCCTCGTCGGTATATTTGATCGCATTATTGAGCACATTTATCAGTATCTGTCTGATCCTGACCTCGTCTCCGTAAAGCTCAGCGGGAAGCTCGGGATTGACATCCACATGAAATTCCAGATTCTTCTCCCTTGCCCTTATCCAGAGCATTCCGACCACATCGGACAGCATGTCCCCCGTATGGTAAGGTGCTTCGTTCAGCACCATCTGTCCCGATTCGATCTTTGACATGTCAAGTATGTCATTTATGAGATGCAGGAGCATTTTGCCCGCCGCGTTTATATTCTGCGCATCCTCGTTGATCTCTTCCGAAGCGTTCTCCCTCAGTATCATTTCATTCAGACCGATGATCGTATTGATGGGAGTCCTTATCTCATGACTCATGTTTGAGAAGAAATGACTCTGCGCCCGGGACATCTCCTCCAGCTCTTTGGACTTTTTCTCGGAGACTATGATCTCCATGGTAAGCTTTTCCCTCACCCTGAGAAAGCTTGATCCGAGTCCCAGCTGCAGCATGAAAAAAAGCAGGAGATTCGGCAGGACACCCAGGGCTATATCCGGGTCGAAGGCTATGAAGGTCATCGCAATGTCAGCGATCACGGCGATGATGATATAGACCGGTATGGGCATGTAAAAGCAGAGCGGCACCGCCAGGGAAAATGCCATGAACGTGACCGTACTCACCATTCCGTTCATACGTCCGTCAAAATACGTGATCGCAAGCACCCAGGCAAAGCTGACCACGGCCGCAACTATGTATCCGATCTGCAGGATCCTGTATCTTTTTCCTATGTCCTTTTGTACGTACCGGCACAGCAGAAGGCTTATAAGTGCGACGATCCACATGAAAACAAACAGTCCCCGGTAGACCGGCTCATATTCCTCATACAGCACATCTCCTCCTACGAGGGATAAAAGTATCATCATCGTCTCCAGGATCAGGACCAGGACAAGCGACACCATCGTCGTCCTCACCGAAGACTGATAAAGCCTTATGAGGGCTCTTTCATCCATTTTTTCTTTTTTCGGGCTCATTCCTGCACCTCCTCCGTCTCCGGTTCAAATTCCATGAAGACCGCGGAATCCGAAGGAGCCATATCCTGTTTTACTTCAGACGGATCCCCCAGGATCCCGAGGATCGTATCTGACAGCGTCTTATATTCGGCCATGACATCATCATGGGTCAGTCTTATCCTGTCCCCGCTTCCCGATTCAGCCGCCGTTTCAAGCTGTCTGGCCATTTCATACAGATACATGGCACCGATCATCTTGGAGCTGCTCTTGACCGAATGTATGAGTACCTCATAATCCCTGTATGCCCCGTCATTCAGATATCCGTCTGCTGCCAGGCATTTATCCTCTGCTTCCTTTCCGTACTGAAGCAGCAGCTTTTTGTAGAATTCCCTGTCATTCTGACAGTAGCGGAGTCCGGATCTGGTATCGACTCCGAGCTTCTCCAATGCGGAGAACACATCATCGATTTTCTCCGCGGTCTTAACCTGAGGTGCGGGTTTCTCACGTTTAGCGATCTTCTTTTTCTCTATCGTAATTGCAGACTTGGGGAGTACCTTTCTTAAGACCCTTTCAAGCTCAAACACTTCTATCGGCTTTGCTATGAAGCCGTCAAAGCCTTCCTTAAGGAACATCTCCTTAGCCGTACTCACCGCATTTGCTGTAAGAGCCACAACCGGCACGTCCTTTTTCTCCCTGGAATACTTTGCCTTGATCCTCTTCATGGCTTCCACTCCGTCCATCCCCGGCATCATGTGATCCATGAATATGATATCAAACTCCTCATCCGAAACCGCGTCGATAGCTTCCTGGCCAGAAAGAACGGTCTCTACCTCCATACCGTATCCGGTGAGTATCTCCCTCGCAACCATATGGTTCATGGGCTCGTCGTCCACTATCAGGGCCCTTACTCCCGTTACATAGAGTCTTCCCTCCTCCTCTTCATCCTCTCCTCTTGTCGTATTCAGGAAGGATATGACGGGGAAGCAGTAGAAGGGTTTTCTCATTATCCTGATATTCGAATCCTTCCGAGGTTCAAAGGAGCTTTCGGCCACTACCGCTACAAGCGCGTCCTTCGCGAGCTCTTCCATGAATTCCACATCCTCCTCATATTCCTCGCGGCCTACGAAGACATGGGTAAAATGAGTCGCATTCGCAAGCTTCTTGAAGCCTTCTATGCTGTCTGCCCGCTGCATTACCGTATCAAGTCCCAGGGTAAGGTCCTTCACCATGGCGTTGTAATAATGCCTGACCTGAGGATTACGGAACTTTTCAAAGTGAAGGTAGGCTCCCAGACACCTTCCCTCCATTTCCCTGAGGCTCATGCACTTCTGCTCATCCGTCACCTCCTGCGGCAGGCTGACTCTTACCGTGGTCCCCCTTCCCTGCTCGCTTTCAAGTGTCAGAAATCCGTCAAGGCTTCTGACGAATCCGTTTACGATGGAAAGCCCCAGACCCAGGCCGCTGGTAGTCCTTGCCCTGCCCGAGTCAGCCTGATAGAACCGGTCAAAAACACGCTCTATCTCATACGGGCTCATCCCTATACCGGTATCCGAAACCTCGATGCATAAGTTTATGCCGTATTCACGCCGTTCGGGGAAGAGATGCACATATACTCCTCCCTCCTTGGTATACTTCAG
>CACZRA010000203.1 GCA_902783395.1 uncultured Lachnospiraceae bacterium | reverse complement strand
TCGGCTCCCACTGGGTGTCAAGATACGTGATCCTTTTCTTTCCGTCCATATCCTCTATGCGGCAGGCATATTTGGGTACGTCCTTTAATATGGTTATCACAGGCTTGCTCCAGGCCTTCGAGTATCCCTTAAATGTGCCGAAGACTCTCATCTTCTCGCCCTTAAAGCCCTCCAGCTCCTTTTTTATCTCATCGGAAATATCACTTCCGCAGTCAACGATCCACTCACCGTCATCAGCCTCCAGCACAAGAACATTCTAATCTTCCTCATAATCAGTGATCTCGCCTTTCACGTATATAGGATTACCCTCCAGACCTGTATCAGCGTCCTCTGAACCGTATTCCTTATAGGATGCAGGCTTGAAATCCTCCGCGTACCGTACATCGGAAAGATCATCCTCCTTAGTCTCTTCTTTGGCCTCGGTCTTCTCTTCCGTCTTTTCCTCAGAAGCTTCTTCTTTAGCTGCGGACTCTTCCTCATCCTCCTCGTAAGCACTGCGCTTGCCTTCCTCAAAGGCTTCAGCCATCTTGTCCTTATCAAGGCAGGCCGTCAATGAGAGCACCGTTAATACTGCCATCAGGATCACAACCGCTCTTTTCTTCATCATAATCTCCTTCCGATCATATTAAGATTAAGACGCCCAAAGTCAAATGGCTTTTTGAACAAGTTCAAACTCCATTTGGACTTTTGGCTTTTGTATCATATTAACAGTAAAAAGCATAAATAAGAGCGTGACAGCAGATTTGTCATTGACAAATCTGTCACACCCGGACGCTTGCTCAATCACTGTGTGTTTTTACACATCCTTCCGCTCTGTTGCTGTTGAAAAACACACTCCTATACTGTATCATTGTTAAGGTTCGCGCATTGCAGATGCGCGGGATCATAACGTGTCATTTCCATGGTGATGATTTTGATCAGAAGGAGCATGCCATGACCGGCTGGATAATCGTAGTCGATGATGATATAACCAACCTGAAGGTTGCGGGACAGATACTGTCAAAAAACAATATGCGGGTCACGGCTCTGAGGTCCGGTAAGAGCCTTCTTGATTACGTGCAGGAAAACGGGGCTCCCGATCTCATCCTGCTCGATATCAACATGCCTGAAATGGACGGCTTCGAGACCCTGTCAAATTTCCGCGCGCTTGAAGAAAAGCTCGGTATCCAGGAAACCCCGATAGTATTCCTTACGGCGGACGAGGACGGAACAAACGAGAGCCGGGGCTTCGATATGGGTGTCAGTGATTTCATAAGGAAGCCCTTTGATCCCGAGGTTCTGGTGCGCCGTGTCAGCAATATCGTCAATACACACGGACAGATGCTGAAATATGAGGAAGAGGCGACCATTGACAAGCTCACCGGCTTCCTCAACAAATACAACGCAAGTGAACATATCAGCAGCATGTGCTCCTGCAAAGAGGGAGCGCTGATGATCATTGACCTTGATTCCTTCAAGCTTGTCAACGACATATACGGTCACGATATGGGTGACCGCGTCCTTGCCGTTTTTTCCCGGATAATCAAACAGAATATGGTCTTTCCCGCTGTCTTCGGACGGATCGGGGGAGACGAATTCCTTGTTTTCGCGGAAAATCTCAGAGATGAAAAGGACATCAGCAAATTCTCCGAGGCGATAAATACGAGTCTCCTTACGGAGGCCCGCAAAATGATGGGTGAGGACATGAGCATCCCGCTGGGAGCCTCCATAGGCGTGGTCTTTGTTCCCAAGCAGGGAACCGAGTTCAATGTTCTCTTCAATCTTGCAGACAGGGCGCTCTACACGATAAAAAACAACGGCAAGCACGGTTATTCGCTCTATTTCGAAGAAGACGGAGCCGGTACGATCCCCACAGAGATAAGTCTTGCGATGCTGACCCAGATACTTGAGGAAAGAAGCATTCCCCAGAACGCCATGTGGATGGGCAAGGAAGCCTTCGGGAATGTCTACCGCTATATGATAAGGTACATGGACAGATACCGCGGTACCGCATACAAGATGCTTTTCACCGCAAAATTCCGGCCCAGGGATCTTTCACAGTCCGAGAAGGAAAAGATCATGCTGAGCCTCAGGGTCCTCCTTCAGGAATCCTTAAGGAACAGCGATATCATGATGCAGATCGGTGACAATCATTTCTTCCTTATGCTTCCGGAGATAAGTGATTACAACGTCTCCCGGGTGACCAGCCGGGTTATGCACGCGTGGAAAAATAATGAATACAGCGGCCTGGTGGATCTTGAAGTGGAAACCGAAAGCACCGATCCCGAAATGCACGATGTGGTCATTGAGAGATCCGATGAAGATAACCATATCGCCGTAGCGGATGACGATCCCCGGGAGCTTGATTTCATATGCGATACCCTTATCTCAAGGGGCTATGACGTGACGGGAATGTCAAGCGGTGAGGAGCTCATAAACCTTCTGAACGAAGGCCATAAGCTGAACCTTGTCATAATAAAAGCCTCTCTTCCGGACATCTCGGGCCTTGATACCATAGTCCGTCTCAGGGAGCACGGAGGCACATACAGGAAGCTTCCCGTCATCCTCATCTCCGATGAAGATCCTGCAATAGAGCAGAGAGGTCTTGAGCTCGGCGTTACCGATTTCATCCGCATGCCTGTTTCAGCCGAAAAGCTCTACATCCGGGCCACGAACATACTGCATCTGAACCTTTTGAGAAACCATATGAACCACGTGGTCGAAAAGAAGACCGAGGAGAACGAGCAGCTGTCCATGCATATAATAAAGGCGCTCGCCTATGCGATAGACGCAAAGGACGAATACACGAACGGCCATTCCAGCCGTGTTGCCGAATACTCAAAGGAGATCGCCTCAAGATGCGGATACGGGGAGAAGGAACAGAACGATATCTATATGATAGGTCTCCTTCATGATGTTGGAAAGATCGGTATCCCCGATGCCATAATAAACAAAAAGGACCGCCTGACGGATGAGGAATACGACATAATAAAAAAGCATCCCGTCATCGGTACCCAGATACTTGAGACCATAAAGGAAATGCCCAACCTTTCAAACGGTGCAAGATGGCATCATGAAAGATATGACGGTACCGGCTATCCCGACGGGCTGAGCGGCGAAGACATTCCCGAGATAGCACGTATCATAGCCGTAGCCGATGCCTATGACGCGATGACAAGCCACAGAAGCTACAGGGATACTCTCCCTCAGGAAAAAGTCCGTGCGGAAATGGTGAGATGCCGCGGTACGCAGTTCGATCCCCGTTTTGCCGACGTAATGACAGGTATAATCGATGAGGATAAGGATTATCAGCTTAGGGAGCATTAAATGAAGAATTCCGGAACCGAGCTATTCATCTCGTCACACCTTATGATGATCCTGACATACACCATTTTTTCGGTGATACTCGTGGGAGAGATCTTTGTCATGGACTGGGAAAAATGGGCGGCATTTATCATCATCGCCGGGGTGGCTCTGGCCTGGTATATGTACCTGACCCGGACAGGCGACGGGATCCTGCGTCTATGGATCTGCTCGATACTGATGATGGCCACGTTCTTCTTCTACGGCACACATGATACCAGCACGTTCGATCTGGCGGTCGTGATAAGCGTCGTTATGATCCTGTACACCATGACCGGCATCCATTCTCTCGTGACGCTCTGTCAGGTCACTTATTACCTTACGATGACATATGAGCTCGTCAATCTCTTCAGGGAGGGAACGGTGTTTGATTCGCTCTTTGTCACCCGCGTGATGCTCCACTTTGCCGTTGTCACGATGACCGGCTGGATAGCCAGGACCATCATAGACAAATGGAACGAGGTCCTGGGCAGATCCAATGAAGAGATCTCGACCCTAAGCGAATCCACCGTACGCCTTAATGATTTTATCGCAAACGTTTCCCATGAAATAAGGACTCCCATCAACGCGATCCTCGGCATATGCAGCATGTGCCTTTATGACGAGAAGGACGAGGAGAGACGGTCCAATTTCGAATCCGTCGAAAGGGCCGGAAGAAGGATAGAGGAGCAGATAAGCGACATCCTTGATTATTCCGAGATAGACAGGGATGACCTCAAGAACAATATCGAGGAGTTCATGCTTTCATCGGTATTAAATGACCTCGTGGGGGATCTTGAGCCATATCTTCGGACCGATCTGGAGCTGATCATAGATGTCGACGCCGCGATCCCTTCTGCAGTGAGTACCGATGCCGGAAAGCTGAAAAAGATCCTCTGGCATCTGATCATAAACGGTCTCAAGTTTACGAACGAGGGCGGCATATATGTACATATCTCTTCCATCCCGCATGAATACGGTATCAATCTTTGTATCGAGGTAAAAGATACCGGTGTAGGCATGGATGAAAAGCAGCTGGAGAAGATCTATTACGAATTCTACATGGCAGACAGGGGAAGAGCCAGGATGAAGGGCGGTCTCGGCCTCGGCATGCTCATCGTTCACGGTTTCGTAAAATCCCTCGGAGGCTTTATGACCGTAGGGAGCAAGGCGAATGAGGGTACGACCGTCAAGGTCAGCATCCCGTGCAGGGTGGTGGATGCGGAGAGCTGCATGTCTGTCAGGGACAAGAGCAATATAAGCCTCGGTGCATATCTTCACTTTGAGAAATATTCCAATCCCAGCGTAAGGGAGTACTACGATAACATGGTAAGGAATCTGGTGAAGGGTCTCGACGTTACCATGCACAGAGTCGACAACACTGACTCTCTCCGGGCCCTCACCGACAGTCAGAAGCTCACGCATCTCTTTGCCGGACCCGAGGAATACAAAAACGCTTCCGATCTCATGGAAGAGCTTTCGAAATCCATAATCGTGACGGTTGTCGCAAACCCCGGCGAGATAACGCTTCCCGCGGGCTCGCGTGTCAGGATAATGCCGAAGCCCTTCTACTGCTTCCCGGTCGTAGGCATACTTAACAGCTCTTCGGAGGATACTCCTTCCGAAGAAGGGAGCCTTTCATTCCCGGATGTCCGTGTACTTATTGTAGATGATGAGCCCATGAATCTCATCGTCTCCTCCCGCCTGCTGAAACGCTACGGTATGTCCGTCACCACCTGCGGATCAGGCCAGGAAGCCATAGATCTGTGCCGGCGTGAAGAATATGATGTCATACTCATGGACCATATGATGCCTGCCATGGACGGAGTGGAAGCAATGAAGAGGATACGCTCCGAACAGAGCAAGCTGAGGATCCATACACCTATAATCGCATTTACCGCAAATGCCGCAAGCTCCGCCAGGGAAATGTTCAGGAAGGAAGGCTTTG
>CACZRA010000202.1 GCA_902783395.1 uncultured Lachnospiraceae bacterium | reverse complement strand
TCCTCCACCATATCCTACGGAAAGGGTACAGGCTTTTCCAAACATCCTTATGATGAATATATTAAGGATAGAAAGCTTTTGAGCTGTGATAATAACGGAAAGGTAAGTGTTAAAAGCTCGTATCTGTGGGATTATTTATACGTCGACGGCTACAGCCCGGGTGTGATGGTTACGGTCTCCACCACGGACGGGACAAATCTTTCAGATGAAGTCTGCTTCTTCACCTCAGAAAAGGGCTGGTATATGCAGGTATACAGCGGATATTATAAGATCACGGGGATAAAAAATGTCTATCCCGGATGGAGCGGGCAATATTCCTTTTATACAGACTGCAAGGGCCGTATAAACACTAAGAGCAGCAATCCCCAGGTGGCATCTGCCTTTGTAAAGAACGGGGTACTGGTCATCAACTGTCATAAGAAGGGAAACGCGACACTGACCCTTACGGCAGGAGACGGAAGCGGAAAGAAACTCAACTTTTCCGTTAAGGTCAACAAAGACAGTTAAACTATAAAGACAGTTAAACTATAAAGACAGTTAAACCAAAAGCTACTTCAGCAATTCCTTAAGCGCAGCATCGAGCTGGTTGTCGGAGCCGTCCTTCAAAAAGGCCTCCGCATCCAGCTCTATTTCTATGTCGGGATCTATCCCGATCTCGTGTATGGTCTCGCCGTTGGGAAGATAATACTGGCCGACGGTAAACTCCACTGCAGTCCCGTCGCCAAGCCCGTAGGTATTCTGGATTATGCCTTTACCGTAGGTTGTCGTGCCTATGACAGTCGCTTTGCCGTGATCCTTCATGGCTCCTGTAAGTATCTCGGCCGCTGAAGCCGTGTTTTTATTAACAAGTATCACCACGGGGATATTTATCTCATGCTTTCCGTCCGATTCCCACTCAAAGCGCCTTCCGTCCTTGGTCTCGGAGTACGCTATCATTCCCTTGGGCAGCATCTGCGAGGCTATGTCGGCGCATGAATCCACTAATCCGCCCGGATTGCTCCTGAGGTCCAGGATCAGGTATTTCATTCCTTCCTTTTCAAGTGCTTCCTTCGCTTCTATGAACTGCGGAACCGTTATCTCGTCAAATTCAACGATGCGGATGTACCCTACCTTTTTATTCTCATCCTGCATCCTTGATTCTATGGTCTTCATTTCGACCTTTACACGCTCTACGGTAAAGTCAAGCTCCTCCGTATCGCGGAGCATTTTAAGCTCCACAGTGGTCCCTGTCTCTCCCTTTACGTGTGAGGCAACCTCCGAGGAGGTCCAGCCCGTCGCGTCCTCGCCGTCCACCTCTATGAAATAGTCGCCCTCCTTTATCCCGGCCTTTTCCGCCGCATATCCCTCCATCACTGAGGCAACATAGCAGATCTCCAGATCCTGATCCATTCCTATGGTACAGCCAATCCCCGAAAACTCTCCGGCGCTGTCCTCCCGCGAGCGCTGCAGCTCCTCTCTTGTAAAGTACTCTGCGTACCTGTCACCCAGGGAGCTCACTATCCCTTTATATATCCCGTCAGCTTCGGCCGTTTCCTCCCTCTCCCCCATGTAATATTTATCTATCACAGATTCAAGAAGACCGATCTTTCTCTGGGTTCCGTTTGAAAGCGAATTTGAGTTGCTCCCGACCGTAAAATGAAAGATTAGCATCAGCAGGAGTCCCGCTGCAAAACCGACGATAAAAAATACAAACCCGTGCCCCTTTTTGGGAGGCTTGGCGGGTCTTTGATCATATCCGGTATTGGGAACATCCTTCAAGACGTACTGTCCCCTTCCGGTCTGCTGCCATGTTTTATTATTCATGTTTTCCTCCATATGCCGCATTCCCTGCGGCTTCCTCCGATAGGATCTTATTTAAGATATGACCACGGATTTACATACGATCCGTTCTTCCTGACACCGAAATGCAGATGCGGTCCGGTACTCCTTCCCGTGGAGCCTACGGATCCTATCCTGTCGCCCGCGGAAACCTCCTGTCCCGCGGATACATTCAATCCGGACGCATGCATATATACGGTTATTATATCAGAACCATGGTCTATCATGATATAGTTTCCCATGGAACTTGAATAAGAAGCTGCTATGACCGTACCGTCCGCAGCTGCAAGGATCGGGGATCCCGAGGGCGCAGCCATGTCAATGCCGTTATGCATCATCTGTACCCCGAGGGTCGGATGAAGCCTCATCCCGTAATCATCGGATATCCTTGTATATTTCGGAGCCGGCCATACGAACTGGCCCCCGCCGTATTCTCTTCTGTTTGCCTCCGCAAGGGCTGCCTGCTGGCGCTTCAGGGCCGCTTCTATCTCAGCGATCTCCGCATCCTGCTGGGCTATCATCTGCTGGTATTCCTTTACCTGCTCCTCCTTGCTTCCTATTGTCGCGCTGTATTGGTCTATTTCCGTTTCCTTCGCGGAGATGAGCTCGGACATATCATCCTTTTTTTCCTGAGCCTCGCTCTGTTTTTCTTCCAGCTCTTCCTGCTTTTCCTCCAGCGCAAGCTTATTGTCCTCAAGAACCTTTTTCGCCCGGTCTGCTTCGTCTACGGCTTCCGCATACTCATTCAGCTTCTGCTTGTCATAATCCATTATCTTCAGGATATATTTGGTCCTGTTCAAAAAGTCAGCCACGCTGTTGGATGTAAGGAGTATCTCAAGATAAGTGGATTTACTCGCAAGATACATGAATTTTACCTGATCCTTTATCCCCTCATATTCCTCTTCCCGGATCCTTTCGGCCTCATCCAGTGCGTCCTCTGCCTGGGCAATGGACTCTTTCGCTTCTTCTATTTCGATCTCGTTCTCGGATATCGACTCGTTTATGGCATCAAGATCATCCTGTATCTGTTCCATTGCGGCATCCAGTGTCGCTACATAGGTTACAACATTGTTTTTTTCGGTCTGAAGGGAGCCTATGACCTGCTGGACACTCGCCATGCCTGATGCGAGCTCGCTCTTTGTGGCGTTTGCTTTTTCCTTTGCCGCTTTTGACTCCTCTATCTGTTTCTTGATCTCATCTATATCCGATGAATTGGAGCTGTCGGAGCTTTCCTTTTCATTATCTTCATCATCCTCATCAGTTTTTTTTCTTTTACCGTCATCGTCATCCTCATCTTCGTCCTCGTCGGCATAGGCATAAGGGCTTTGAGGCAAGACAAAGTGTGCCATGCAAAAAAACATGCACAGCACAAGCATACAGGCT
>CACZRA010000201.1 GCA_902783395.1 uncultured Lachnospiraceae bacterium | reverse complement strand
CTGAATATCTTTATCGTCCGTTTTCCGGGCATATTCTTTTCTCAGATCTTATCTTACAGCCCTGCAAAGATCTCTATATCCTTGGATTCGGGCGTGAGCTTTACGATCGCCTTTTTCTTCTTCGGGGTCATGCCCTGGGTATAGCCTCTCCTGCGGGTCTTTCCGTGAAGGTTCATGGTGTAGACCTTCTCTACCTTTACGCCGTCAAACATCTTCTCGACAGCTTCCTTTATCATCACCTTGTTTGCCTCAGGAGCAACGTAGAATGTGTATTTCTTCTCTGCCTGAGCGTTCATCGACTTCTCCGTGATCACAGGACGAAGTATAACATCGTAATATTTTATATCAGCCATTATGCGTATACCTCCTGTATCTTCTCCACTGCAGCCTTTGTAGCGACTACCGTGCTGTACTTCATTATGTCGTAGGTGTTTATGCTGTTTGCCTGGCAGGTCGCCACTCCGGGAAGATTCCTTGCGGAGAGGATGACGTTCCTGTCAAGGCTGTCAAGTACAACGAGCGCCTTTCCGATCTTCAGCGCATCGAGCACCTTTTTGAATTCCTTTGTCTTTATCGCATCCAGCTTCAGATCATCGAGCACTATGAGCTTTTCGGCCTCAACTCTCGATGTGAGGGCGCTCTTTAATGCGATCCTCTTTTCCTTCTTATTGAGCTTGAAGCTGTAATCCCTGGGAACCGGTGCGAAAACGACTCCGCCGTGTCTCCACTGGGGCGACCTCGTAGATCCCTGTCTCGCATGACCCGTACCCTTCTGTCTCCAGGGCTTCCTTCCGCCGCCGGATACTTCTGATCTGGTCTTAGCCTTCTGTGTTCCCTGACGGTTGTCTGCCAGATACTGTGTTACAGCCAAATGTATGAGATGCTCGTTGATCCTGACGCCGAATATATTGTCGTCAAGCTCCATCGAACCCGTCTCTTTTCCTGTCATATCGTAAACCTTTACGTTTGCCATCTCGGGCTATCCTCCTTCCTTTCGATCACTTGGATGCCTTAGCGGTATCCTTAGAAACCTTCGTGGTCTCTTTTATCGTTATCAGGCCCTTCTTAGGTCCCGGAACCGCGCCCTTTATGAGCAGCAGATTCTTCTCGGCGTCTGCCCTTATGACCTCGAGATTCTGTACAGTCACCTGTACCGAGCCCATGTGACCCGGCATGCCCTTTCCTTTAAATACGCGGCTGGGTGAAGATGTAGCTCCGTTTGAACCCTGATGCCTGTGGAACTTGGAACCGTGCTTCATGGGTCCTCTGTGCTGTCCGAGTCTCTTGATAGTACCCTGGAAGCCTTTTCCCTTTGATATGGCAGTCACATCAACCTTATCGCCTGCCTCAAAGATATCGGCCTTTATCTCAGCTCCTATCTCATATTCGGAGCAGTTTTCAAACCTGAATTCTCTTACATACTGCTTGGGATCGACACCGGCCTTCTTGAAATGTCCCATCTCGGGCTTCGTAGCACCATGCCTGTGCGCTACGGACTTTGCTCCGCCCTTATCCTTGGTCACGACCCTTTCCTTCTTTTCGCCGAAGCCTACCTGGACGGCTTCGTATCCGTCATTCTCTACTGTCTTCAGCTGTGTTACGACACAGGGACCTGCCTCCAGTACCGTTACCGGTATAAGGATGCCGTTCTCGTCAAATATCTGTGTCATACCTACTTTTTTTGCAAGTATTGCCTTTTTCATTTTCGGTCTCATCCTTTCTCGTCCATATTTTATGGACACGCCTCGGAGCATTCTGCCTTCTGCGGCATATGCTCATTACGTACTTCTTATTTATTACTTCTTTTCCTTCATCTTGATATCGATATAGACGCCGGCAGGCATCTCAAGCCTCTGCAGAACGTCTACGGTCTTGGGCGTAGGCGCTATAACGTCTATCAGCCTCTTGTGAGTCCTCTGCTCAAACTGCTCTCTGGAATCCTTGTACTTGTGAACCGCACGAAGGATAGTGATCACCTCTTTCTTGGTAGGAAGGGGCACGGGACCCGATACATCGGAACCGTTTTTCCTCACTGCCTCAATGATCTTTGCTGCTGACTGATCCACGAGCTCATGATCATATGCCTTGAGTATGATCCTCATTACCTGTTTTGCCATAAAAAAAGTCGCCTCCTTATTTAATGATTGCTTTGGTCGGTGACTGTACACATTGCCGCGTGTGTCCTATATATATTAAACACAAAATCGGACTTAATATGTCCGGAGCCGGTTCCCTTTACCAGGGCCTCGCCCCATCCATTAGCTGTACAGTGACTTCGTCGCCAGTATCTTGACTTGACATTCGCTCCACGAAATTACCTGTCTTTTGGGTCAAATGACAGCAACTTCCGCTTCATCGCTATCGCGTCACGGCAAGTGCTACATTAACACAGTTTCCGGACCAATGCAAGAAAAATTTTCATAATTTTCTTTTCTTCCCGCCTGAGGGGCATATATTGTATTCATGAAGGTCATCTGACACAACAGATTAGGCATCATTATAGGTTTTATGGTAAAATACCCCCATGTCTGGATTTACCTTAATAAAAGGAAACAGATCACCCGAAAACAAAAACGCTGACCGGGAGATCCTGTGGCATCGGATAAAAAAGGTTCTGAGAGTCGTGGCTTTGGTCCTGGCTCTTGTTTTGGTGATCTTTGTCATACATAAGGTCTATCAGAATACTACCTTCAGTGACTATGAGATCCTGACAAAGACCATGCGCCAGGATTCGGATACCTCCAAATACATGGCGTATAACGGTCATATCCTCAAGCTTTCCAGGGACGGCGCCGAGGCCTTTGAGGGCAACGGCAAGGCAATCTGGAACATCACCTATGAAATGCAGGATCCGAGAGCCGCTACCTGCGGGGATTTTGTCGCGATAGCGGATAAGCAGGGCTCCGAGATATATGTGGCATCCGCGGCAAATGACATGGGCAGGATCTCAACCAAGCTTCCCGTCCTGGATCTTACGGTTTCCAGGCAGGGCGTAGTGGCTGCCGTGCTCGAGGATACCGGGACATCCTGGATAAAGATCTACGACAAGACGGGCGATGAGCTGGCCTCCATCAAATGCTCGATGGATGAGAGCGGCTATCCTATGGACATATCACTTTCTCCTTCCGGCTATCTCCTGGGTGTCTCATATACGAGGGTGGAGGGTGATGCCATGAGAAGCTCTGTCGCTTTTTATAATTTCGGTGAGGTCGGCGCCAATCAGAGCGATCACTACATGAGCGGTTATGACTTCCCCGAGACTCTGATCCCGCGTATAAAATTCTTAAATGATTCCACGGCCTTTGCGATAGGGACAGACAGGATGGTCATCTTTTCCGGAGACCAGAAGCCCGAAAAGACCTATGAATACACCTTTGATACCCGCATCAAGGGCGTATATTACAGCGAGAGCCGGATCGTACTCGTGAAGGAGAGCGTCATCGAGGGCGGATACTCGGCTTCGGTATTCAATCTTTCTGGTGAAGAGCTTCTGACGATACCCTTTGACCTGGATTACATTGACCTTCAGGTAAGCGATAAACGTATCGTCATCTACAGTGATACGCATATGATGATATATGATTTCCGGGGCACGGAAAAATACGACGGTCCTCTGGATGATTCAACCCTGCTGGTATCGGCTACGGATAACGCGAGAAGATACATTCTTGTAAACCGTGAATCAGTCAAGCTGATACAGCTTGTGAAGTAGGAGCCCCGGCATGGATCCGAATGTGCTTCTTCTTATAATAGTCGCAGTGCTCCTGATATGTTTTTATGTAGGGAGAAGTGTAGGTCTTATACGCACCCTTATCCCCATAGCATCGGCTTTTGCCTCTTTCTGTCTGCTTGCCGCGGCGGTTCCGGTATTGGAAAAGGATGTAACGAAATATCTGTCGGGACTCGATATCAGGGACGCGGTTATCTCTGTCGGTGCCTTCGCGCTGACCTTTCTTCTGGCCAAATGGCTCATAGAAAAGATACTTAAGTTTTTCAGGATAATAGGGGATGCTCCGGTCATCGGGAAAGCAGACCGGCTGCTCGGCGGGATCGCGGGATTTGCAGGCGGTCTTGTCATAGTCTGGGGAACCTTTTTCTTCCTGCTTTTATTCTTCGGCCCGGACGGGCTTCCCGAATTCTTTGATGCCGTCAGCAAAAATGATTTCGTAAGGGTCCTGTATAATAATAATCTCGTGATGACTCTCGTAAATTATTTCATATTCGCAGCATGACCGGGCAGTACTCCTGCCCGGTCTCCGCAAAATCCTTCTGATGTCCCCTCCGGGTTGATCAGATCAGTTTCTTTATCTGTCCGTATATTCCTTTGCCGTCCAGCTCATATTTCTCGAGCAGTCCCGACCAGGTTCCGGATTCACCGAATACATCCTGCATTCCTATCCTGTGCACCTCAGCCGGATGCTTCATAGCCGTAAGCTCGGCAACGGCAGAGCCAAGTCCGCCTATCACGGTCGCTTCCTCGACAGTGAAGATCTTCTTTGTCTCTTTTGCCGCCTTCAGCACTATATCTTCATCCAAAGGCTTTATCGTGTGGATATTTATCACCCTTACGGATACCCCGTCGGCTTCAAGACTCTTAGCGGCTTCAAGCGCATAGCTTACCTCTACGCCTGTCGCGATTATCGTGATGTCCGAGCCGTCCTTCATAAGTATGCCCTTTCCGAGCTCAAACTTATAGTCGGGCCTGTCATTTATCACCGGTGTGGCCGCACGGCTTGTCCTCATGTAGAAAGGTCCCTGCATATCAAGAGCCGCCTTGACCGCAGCCTTTGTCTCTATGTCATCGGAGGGACATACGACGGTCATCCCGGGTATGGTCCTCATGAGGGCAAGGTCCTCCATGCACTGATGCGATGCGCCGTCCTCACCGACCGTGATGCCTGCGTGGGTGGCTCCTATCTTGACATTCAGATGCGGATATCCGATCGAATTCCTCACCTGCTCGAAGTTTCTGCCCGAAGCGAACATCGCAAAGGAGCTTATGAACGGGATCTTTCCGCATGTAGCGAGTCCTGCCGCTATGCCTGTCATATCCGCCTCTGCAATACCGCAGTCTATGTGTCTTTCGGGGAACTTCTTCTGGAATATACCCGTTTTTGTTGCATTTGCAAGATCCGCATCGAGCACCACGAGATCGGGATACTGGTCACCGAGCTCCGCAAGCGCCTCTCCATAGCTCTGTCTTGTGGCTACTTTTTTGATCTCATCACTCATTTCAAGCCCTCCTCTATCTTATCGAGGTCTGCCATAGCGACCGCGTACTGCTCATCATTGGGCGCCGTTCCGTGCCAGCTTACGTTGTTTTCCATGAAGGACACGCCCTTGCCCTTGACTGTCTTTGCGACTATGCAGGTGGGCTTTCCCTTTGTAGCCCTTGCCTCATCAAAGGCTTTTTCTATCTGGTCAAAATCATTTCCGTCGATATTGATCACATGGAAATTGAAAGCTTCGAATTTCTTGTCTATGGGATACGGCGAGCATACCTGGTCGATGGGACCGTCTATCTGAAGATTGTTGTTGTCTACTATCACGCAGAGATTATCGAGTCCCTTTGCGCCCGCAAACATGGCAGCCTCCCAGATCTGGCCTTCCTGCAGCTCTCCGTCTCCGCACAGGCAGTATACTCTGTAGCTCTTTCCGTCAAGCTTTGCCGCAAGAGCCATGCCGTCAGCTGCCGAAAGTCCCTGTCCCAGTGAGCCGGATGACATATCTATGCCGGGTACATCGTTCATATTGGGATGACCCTGCAGTTTGGAGCCCAGCTTCCTTAAGGTCGTAAGGTCCTCCACCGGGAAGTAACCTCTGTTTGCCATTGCGGAATAAAGCCCCGGTGCCGTGTGTCCCTTTGAAAGCACGAACCTGTCCCTGTCCGCCTTCTTCGGATCCTTCGGGTCTATATTCATTTCCTTGAAGTAAAGGTAAGTGAATATATCTGCCGCTGAAAGAGATCCGCCCGGATGTCCGGCTTTTGCCGCATGTACCGCTGTCACTATGCCTTTGCGGACTTTGACGGCGGTCTGTTGTAATTCCTTCTTATCCATATTCCCTCCTGTGTGTATCATTAATCCTTCATGGTCAGGATGTGACATATTTTCTGCTCGAAGTTTTTTCTCTTCTATGCCACTAAGAAAGTGTATTTTTGTCACACCCTGACCTATTTTAGTACGCTTCTTATCGAGTCGTTCACTTCGGGGGCAGCTGCCCGTAATATGCATTTTCACCGTGCTTGCGGTAATAATGCTTATCCATGAGATGCTGCGGCGTAGGCTCCACCCTCGGATTTATCTCCTCAGTACGGCATGCCATCTTCGCGACCACCTCAAGCACTACGGCACAGTGCACGGCATCCTCCGCATCCTTTCCCCAGGTGAAGGGTCCGTGATTCTTGCAGAGTACGGCCTGTACCGCGTTATGGTCCTTATCCTTAAAGTAATCGGTGATCAGTACTCCGGTATTCTTTTCATAGCCCTCATCCATCTCCTGCTGGGTCAAAACCCGGAGACACGGCACACTCCCGTAGAAGTAATCCGCATGGGTCGTGCCGTAGCACGGGATGGATCTTCCTGCCTGCGCCCAGCTCGTGGCCCAGGGGCTGTGGGTATGAACGACTCCTCCGATATCCTCAAATTTGCTGTAAAGCTCCGCATGTGTCGCCGTATCCGAAGACGGATTAAGCTTACCCTCTACCTTATTGCCGTCATAATCGACAACTACCATGTCCTCGGGCTTCAGGTCCTCGTAGGGCACTCCCGACGGCTTTATGACAAAGAGCTTTTCCTTCCTGTCGACCCCGCTGACATTTCCCCAGGTAAAGGTCACAAGATCATGCTTTGGCAGCAGCATGTTAGCCTCATATACCTCTTTCTTTAATTCCTCAAGCATATCCTGCCTCCAAATATATCAATATGTGCTGAATCTGTATTCCGTAGTCGTATCGTACTTCTGTCCCGCGTCAAATACGGGCTTTTCAAATCCCGGCTGGTTTATCGCATCGGGAGCATACTGGGTCTCGAGACAGAAGGCCTGTCTCTTGTCATACTTCACGCCGCCCTTACCGGTCTGGGGTGATATGCAGTTTCCGGCATAGAACTGAATGCACGGAAGATCGGAATATACCTCCATCTTCCTGCCCGACCTGTCGCACTTCACCTCTGCAACCTTTGAGTAATCCCCCGTGAGATGATCCAGCACGAAGTTGTGGTCGTAACCCTGCACCAGAGTCAGCTGCTCCAGATCATCGTCAATATTCTGTCCTATCTTTCTGTACTCCGTGAAATCAAAGACAGTTCCCTCTACCTTGGTGATCTCACCGGTAGGTATCGCCCCTGCGACAACGGGGGTGTAATGATGTGAATAAAGCTTGAGCTCGTGATCATGTATGGAGCTTGAAAGATCACCGCTGAGATTGAAATATGAATGGTTGGTGCAGTTTATAAGGGTCTTTTTGTCCGAAACGCCCTCATAGCGGATCTTAAAGCCATTATCGTCAGTGAGCGTATATGTCACCTTCATGTCAAGCTTTCCGGGGAAGCCTCCGTCACCGTCGGGGCTTACAAATTTGAACTCGACTGAGTTCCCGTCCTGCTTTCCTTCCCAGTGCATCTTATGAAATCCCGTGTCAGCATCGGTATGAAGATTATTCTTTCCATCATTCACGGGAAGCTTATATTCGGTACCGTCAAGAGTGAACTTCGCATCATTTATGCGGTTTGCCATTCTTCCTATGCAGGCACCGAAGAAACAATTGTTGTCCTTGTAATCCTCGGGATTTTCAAATCCCATAACGACATCCTCTGCCTTTCCGTTCCTGTCCGGAGCCCATATTTCCATTACATTTGCCCCGAATTCGGTCAGCTTTACCTTCATCCCGTTTTTGTTCGTCAGTTCAAATACCTTGTACTCCATTGTT
>CACZRA010000200.1 GCA_902783395.1 uncultured Lachnospiraceae bacterium | reverse complement strand
TTCGGACTCAATACGCCCTGCACAAAGACAGGGAAGTGCATGGACTGCAAGTCGCCTGATACGATATGCTGCCAGTTCCTTATTACAAGATACTCGCGGCATAAGGACAGGATACACGTTATCCTCGTTAATGAGGCGCTCGGATTCTGACTGATCTTACAGGACGGAGGAGTTCAGGAAAGCTTTTACTTCATGAAATACAGTAAAAAAAATAAGGAAAGAAGGTATTAAAACAGTATGGCAACACAGGTAAGGAAAAACGGTTCCGCAGGGGGGACAAAAAGAAGAGGAGTTTTTGACAGCGTAAAGACCAGGCTGACTCTCATCATCGTATTGATAATGGCAGTACCGCTTATCGCAACGATTGTTATCAGTTATGCGACGTCACATTCGGAAGCGGTTTCCAACGTGGATGAGATGAATACTGCCCAGGTAGAGCTGGTGGAGCATGATCTGAATTCCATCGTCGAGCAGAATATGCAGATAATCCAGACAATAGCTAATTCGGTCTCGGCGAGGAAGGTCATTCTGGGAGAGCTTGATGCTGAATCTGTTCAGGATTGGCTTGCAAAGACCGATGCGGAGGTCGGCGACGGCAATGTGATCGCAATATGCAATGCGGACGGCATGCAGATAGTGAAGTCATCGGGAGAGCTCACCGATGTTTCGGAACGGGAGTATTTCCAGAAGGTGAAATCCACCGGAAAACCTTATGTGTCGGATCAGAATATTTCCAAGACAACGGGAAAGCGGATCTGCACCTTCATACATCCGGTATTTGATCTCGATGGCAATTTCATCGGGGCTGTGCAGAGAAATTATAATCTTTCGGTTATTACGGAGCTTTGCAAGAAGGAAAAGAAGGCGGAAAAGCAGGATATATTTGTCGGGGATAATAACGGCGACCTCATGGGGCACACATCAATGGATCTTGAAGGCGGCGAGCCTGTAAACTTCGCAACCCAGCAGTGGTATACCGCATCAAGGAGCAACCCCGAGGCAACCGGCAGCTATGATTCCAATTTTAACGGCGGGAACTGGAGGATGTCATACCAGAGAGAGCCCGTTACAGGATGGGTGACCGTTATAGCGACCGATGTGGACGAAGCGCTTGAGAGCTCCAACAGGATGCTGATGATAGTAATAATCGTTGGGATTGTTATGCTTATAGTAGCTGCTGTTATCGCATATGTACTGGCTGATTCCTTCACGAAACCCATACTTGCGGTGAACGGCTCCATTGACAAGCTTTCACACGGAGAATTTGAGAAGCTTGATGATCCCAGGCTGACAGGAAGGAAGGATGAGTTCGGCGATATCGTTAACCATATCAATGAGCTTGAGGACAAGCTTATACAGGTGGTAGAGAATATCAAGCAGGCATCATCGACAGTGACATCGCAGGCGAGGGAGCTGTCGGATACATCTGGACAGATAAGCAGTACCACGGATGGTGTTTCAAATGCGGTGCAGGAGATGGCCAAGGGTGCCACAGAGCAGGCAGGCACTATCGAAAAGGCTACCGGAAATGTTTCTACTCTGTCTGAGGCTATTCAGACAGTTGCGAACAATGCGGAGCAGCTTGCTTCGGCAGCCGCGGATATGAGTGATGCCAGCCAGTCATCGGCGGAGGCTTTAAAGCAGCTCTCATCCAACATGAACACCATGGAGACCTCCGTTTCCGATATCACAAGGACGATGAATGCCACAAACGCGGCTGTGCAGAATGTGAACGAGAAGGTAGACGGTATCACGTCTATAGCTTCCCAGACAAACCTGCTTGCGCTTAACGCTTCCATAGAGGCAGCCCGCGCAGGTGATGCAGGCAGAGGCTTCGCCGTCGTTGCGGAGGAGATAGGACAGCTTGCCACTCAGTCGGCTACGACCGCTGAGGAGATCAGGAAGGAGATGACCAACCTTCTGAAACAGGCTCAGGAGGCCATAGAGAAGACCAATGAGGTCGCAGGTATAGGCGAGAACGTGAACGAGGTTCTTACGAACACAGTGGAAAAGATCAATGACCTGATAAGCGGTGTTGGATCGACCGTGGATGGCGTGAATACCATATCCGGACTTACCGAGGAATGTGATGCTTCCAAGGTGGTCATAGTGGATGCGATGAGTTCTCTGTCCGCGATATCGCAGCAGAACGCAGCTTCCACAGAAGAGACATCAGCCTCGATGCAGGAGCTTAACGCTACGATCAATATGCTTGCAGATTCGGCCCAGAGTCTCAATGATGTTGCTGAAAGGCTGAATGAGGATCTTGAATTCTTTAAGATCTGAGACTTTATGTCATGACATGAATAATACTGAAGGACAGACGGCAGAGTCTGTCCTTCAGTGCAATATAGGCGGTGCCGTATAACAACGGAAAAGATGAAAAGGACAACAAAAGAAAAGATCATACTGGGCATATTCAGCTTTGCTGACGGAATGACATATAAGGATATAGCTGCCTATGCATCGAGCACGGCATTCTTTTTCTTTATCGCCATAATCCCGCTTCTGATCATTTTGTCAAAGCTGCTTCCTTATACAGGGATAACCGATGATCAGCTTGTGAGCATTGTGACAAAGGTGACTCCGGAGTATACCGATCTCATGGTGGTACTGATAATCAAGCAGGCTTATGAATCATCGGTAGGAGTGATATCGATATCGGCCGTTGTCCTGCTCTATGCTACCGCAAGGGGGATGCTTGCCCTGCTCAGGGGACTTAACCGGATATATGAGGTGGAACAGCATAAAAGAAACGGTCTTATCATGATGATCAGGGCTTTTATATATACCTTTATCATGGTCATCGATCTGGTCCTTCTGTTGCTCATCATCGTCTTCGGAGAGACCATTATGCAGTTTCTGGTAAAGTATATCCGGCTGCCGGACAGGGTACCGCTTTTATATTCATTCCGGTATTTATTCATGCTGACGGCAGGTACGTTGAGCTTTATGCTGGTATTTGCTTATCTGCCGGGAGAGAGACAGCCCTTTATGCGGCAGTTTATCGGAGCCTTATTTTCAAATGTTGCCCTGATGGTCTTTTCATTCATCTTTTCAATTTTTATCAACACGAGCATATACAGTACGTATTACGGAAGCCTTGCAGCGGTGGCGGTATTTATGATGTGGCTATACGGATGTTTTTATATCATGCTCATCGGAGCGAACATAAACCATTCCCTGTCCCGGGCCGGTATAACGATACGATGATAAATGCCCGGACTTTTGCAAAAAAAAGTGTTGTCATTTACAATTAGGATGAATTTATCTGAGACAGCCTTCATAAGGCGGGATATACGGTATGAAAGCAGGAGAAGGCTGGTCATGAGGGATTGTACGGATGTATTTAAACAGTAATAAGCATTTATTATCAAGGGTTCTTATGACAGCGGCCCTCATAAATATTGTCGCGGCATCCGTTTCGGGTCTGATCCGCACCGTAATTAACCACAGTACATCCATAACGCCTGATATGTCAGGGGAACTCAGCTGGACGGTTCAGATATCGGTATCCGTCCTGCAGCTGGTGCTTCTTTGCGTAGTATTTTATTTTGCGTTCAGAAGGCTTGGGAGATATATGAGTGTCGTTTCCGATGATGACCGGGCGGAGATGGGAAAGCTTCAGGAGGAGGTTTTCGGTGAAAAGCTGCCTGCTCTTTCATCGGATGCAATAAAGCGGCTGCTGCAGATCTGGGCGGTGATACTCATCGGAGTCGAATTTGTTTATGATGTAACTTCGTCCCTGTACAGGGAATTCGTATTGCAGCTCTTTAATATGGAACTGCTCACGGGCGGGATATTTGCGGGAGGATTTACGATACTGTACAACAGTACCCACGGATTCAAATATCTGGGGATGCTTATTGCCATATTGCTTGGTATAATGATGACGGGTATCTTTCTTGATGACAGACCGTTAAAAACCGTAGCCTTTGTGCTTGCGGTATTGTTTCTCATCGCATTTTCTGTTTTTCAGATGAATACGATAGACATTTTCGGCCGTTCGGTAGGTGTGGTGTGGACATCGGTGATATTCCATGCGACTGAAACTTTCGGGTTGCTGACCGTGGCAATATACATGAGGACTCATTATCAGGGAGTATGAAAAAGGGAAGCTGAGCATCGCGTGCCCCGCACGGAGGTGCTCGGAATGGAGGTTACTATGAAAAAGCTGATGAAGATCATATCACTTGTTTTTATTAGCGGGATCCTTATTTCCGGGTGCGGAAGCGGGGATACTCCGAAAAAAGCGGAAAACCTTGTACTGAAGATCGGGGTTTCCACGGGAGAGTCGGATCCGAGGAATATTGCTGCAAAGCAGTTTGCCGATGAGATTGCGGAAAAGACAGGAGGGAAGCTGACCGCAGTCGTATATCCATCGGGGCAGCTCGGAGGGGATGCCGCTCTTATAGATGCGCTTGCGACCGATTCCAAGAAGGTGGATATCATTATCACGGATGCTTCGAATTTCGCAACATATGAGCCTAAAATGGGGATATCCGCGCTTCCGTTCCTGTTTGAGGATTTTGATACGGCGTGGGCATTTATGGACAGCGCCGTTGAGGCTGAAGCGGAGGAGCTTCTTCTGAAAAACAATATGAGAGTTCTTGCGCATTACTGCAACGGATTCAGATGTGTGACGAATTCAAAAAATAAAATAAACAGTCCGGCCGATATGGAGGGGCTGCTCATAAGGACTCCGGAAAACCCTGTCATAATGGCGACAATGACGGCTCTCGGTGCCAATCCCCAGCCCCTGTCATTTGCGGAGCTTTATCCGGCACTGAGGCAGGGGACCTATGACGGACAGGAAAATCCCATCCCTGTAATATATAACAACAAGCTTTATGAAGTGCAGGATTATTTAGCTGTTACCAACCATATTTATTCCGGTATGTGCTTCACCATATCGGAGTCGGCATGGAACAGGCTGACTCCCGAGCAGCAGCAGATAGTCGAGGATGCGGCATTAAAATCCGCGGAATCGGACCGCAAAAACAACAGGGAGCAGACCGAGACACTGCTTGATTCACTGAGAGAAGAGGGGATGGAGATCACCGAACCCGATCTCGGACCTTTTGCCGAAGCGACAGCAACGGTCCTTTCCGAAAATGCGCCTATTTACGGAGACCTCTATGACAAGATGGAGGCATGGAGAACAGAGCATTGAATTTTCTGGTTAAGATGCTTCCCGACAGCGTACATACGTTTTTTGACGATCAACCCTTCGGGCATGTGGCTGAGTTTTTCGTAAACGCCTTATCGGTGGTCCTTTATCTGCTGATTCTCATAGCGGCAGTCTGGGTGCTTCAAAAGGCCAATAAAAAAGTCTTTGAATTCATTGCGAAAAAACGCGGCGAAAAGATACACCTGCAATTTTTGGAGCGTGTGGTCAACATCGTCATAGTTGTGATAATAATCATAATCCCCCTGGCGGGGGACAAGATCGGGACGTCGATCCTCGGCAGCGCAGCAGTCCTTACGGCGGTAGTAGGCTTTGCTGCACAGGATGTTATCAAGGATGTGCTCTCCGGGTTCCTGATAAGCCTGTATAAGCCCTTTGATATAGGGGACAGGATAGAGCTTGACGACGGTACCATAGGCACGGTGGAAAGCATTACCATGCGGCATGTTGTTGTCATAAGGCTTGATAATCTGAGGGATGTTATCCCTAACAGCA
>CACZRA010000199.1 GCA_902783395.1 uncultured Lachnospiraceae bacterium | reverse complement strand
GAAGCACTCCCTGCCTTTTATGCCGCATCTTATTACATGGGCAGCACAGGAGTGACGCTGCTTATCCTTGCGCTTTTTTCGGTCGTTATAACCAGCTTCATAGGTAATCTCACGGCTATAAGCCGTCTCCTCTATGCCTTCGGCAGGGATAACACCTTTGCCGGATGGCTGGGGAAGCTGAACAGAAAGGGTATCCCCCGTAATGCGATAGTCGTGGTCGTGGCGGTGTCCTGCCTTATCCCGTTTCTCGGAAGAACGGCCATAGGCTGGATCGTGGATGTTACCACGCTCGGTGCGACGATAATATACGGTTTTCTTTCGGATTTCGTATATAAGCATGCCAAGAGCAGGGGAGACCGCAAAGAAGCCGCAACGGGCCTTTCCGGCGTTTTGCTGATGGGCGTGTTCATACTGCTTCTGCTTGCTCCCAAGCTCATGTCCTATGATGCCATGGCGTCAGAATCCTACCTCCTCTTTGCGGGATGGTCACTGCTCGGGATCCTTGTTTTTCATTTCGTTATCGTAAACGACAGGAAAAATAAGTACGGACATTCCATCGTGGTATGGATAGGTCTTCTCATGATCATGCTTCTGACTATAATGATGTGGGAAAACCGTGAGGCACAGAAGGTTACCGAGGAATCCTTCACCGAGATAGAACGCTACTATGAGCAGCAGCTTGAGACGGGAGAAAAACCCGGGGACGAATCCTACGATCTGGTATCGAAAGAGAAGTCCACTATCGAAAACGCGAATGCCAGAGGAAAGCTTGCGTCATTCTTCATCTTTATGCTGGCTGTCGCGGTCATGCTGCATAACTTCCGGACAGTAAGACAGAGGGAAAGGCAGCTTCAGGAAAAGCTGGGACAGGCCATAGAGATAGGACTGACGGACCCTCTCACCGGTGTCAAAAACAAGCATGCCTATCTGCAGTGGGAAACCAAAATAGATGATATGATCGAAAACGGAGAGATCGAGCCCTTCGCCGTAGTCGTCTGCGACATAAACAATCTGAAGCATGTAAATGATACCTTGGGACATAAGGCCGGTGATGACTGCATCCGCAACGCATCATCGCGTATATGCAGGGTATTCTCCCGCAGTCCCGTCTTCCGCTACGGCGGCGATGAGTTTACGGTCCTTCTTTTCGGTGAGGATTACCTGCGCAGGGACAAGCTTCTCGCGGAGATCTCGGAGGTAGCTGAGAGCAGCGCCTATCAGAGGGGCGAAACCATAGCTGCAGGCATGGCGGAGTATAAAGAGGATGTAGATGAATTCATTTCCCTTCTGGCCGTATTCGAAAAAGCGGATATTGCCATGTACGAGACAAAGCAGCAGATGCGCGAAAAGTACAGGAGCTGAATATCATCTGTCGTCGTTAATATTCTCCATAAGCTTTATGGCATGATACAGGAATTCGTTGTGAGGAGTCGGCACACCCGTCTCGCGTCCCAGCCTCATCACCGTTCCCGCAAACATATCCACTTCCGTCTTTCTTCCGGCAAGGATATCCTGAAGCGTTGATGCCATATTATCAGGCGGCAGCTTTTTTAAGAATTCCAGATGCCTGGCAGCATAATCCGGCTCTATCATTATTCCCTTTTTGCGGGCAATGCTTATCACCTCATCAGCTACCATCAGGCGCATCGCATTCGCGTCCTCATAAGCTCCCCAGGCTCCGAACGGTATTTTCATCAATGCCGCCACCTGATTCTCGCTGACATTGCATACATATTTTTCCCATATGGCAAGCTCCATATCAGGCCTTATCGTGTTACTGATCCCGACGCTGTCAAAAAAATCCCTGACACACATCACTCTCTCCGACAGATCGTTCAGGTCGTTTCTTTTCTCGCCGAACTCGACATGGGATGTAGTGGGATCAAATGTGACCCGGTTTCCGTCCTTTACGCTGCTGACCCGCATCAGCGAATACAGCACCCTGTCCCATCCGTAAACGGAAGCCGCGATATCCTCACTCTCCACACCGTTAAGCGGAGCCATGATCACGGTATCAGGTCCTATCTGGCGCGCTGTATCCTCCAGCGCCTGTCTTAACCCGGTGATCTTTGTCGTGATGATGACAAGATCGGCAGCCCCTGTGTCTTCATCAGGTGCCACCACATTAAAGAATTCGGTTTTCCCGTTTACGATAAGTCCCTCTGCTTCCAGACGTTTCTTACGTTCTCCGCCGGCTATGATACGCAGGTCGTCTCCGAGTACGGGCAGAATACTGTCCGCAAAATATGCCCCTATCGCTCCCAGTCCTGTCAGTGCCACTGTTTGTATTTTTCTCACGCTCACGTTTCCGCTCCCTTTCATTACTGCCTTGAAAATCTTACGTTATGACATTTTTTTATTATCTCATACCGGACAGGATTGATTCAACACAAAATCAAAACATGACTTCGGATCACTTTATTTATGATATAATATGATACTAACGATAAAGACGGCAAAAGTACTGAATCACTATTTTGATACCACACTCGCAATCCGCTGATTTACTACGCAAATTGCTACTTGCGACGGGGCACTGATGCGCTCAGCGCATCAAAGCGTGCTGTTGTTTGACGCCCAAAGCCAAATGGCTTTTTGAACAAGTTCAAACGCCATTTATACTTTTGGCGTTTGTATCATCAAACAGACAATAAGGAGATATGGTCTATGAAATTCCCCCATATGACATTAAAACGGCTTTCAGCCGTGATAATCCTGACAGCTTTTACGGCACTTTACATTTCGGGGATCACGGTCTTCGCGAAGGACTCCGATACCCCGGCAGACCGCCCGTCCACTGCAGGGACTCTTTCGGTACATGAAGCGAATCTTGTCAATGAAAAGGGGGAGAATATCCTTCTGAAGGGTGTAAGCCTTCACGGACTCACCTGGTTCCCTGATTTTGTGAATGAGGACCTTTTTAAGCAGATCTCAGAAGACTGGGATGCGAATCTTGTCCGTCTCCCTGTTTATTCGGAGGTATACGTTGAAAACAGGGATGACTGCCTTGCGCTGACAAGAGAAGGGATAGAAGCCGCTATAGCGGCGGATATGTATGTCATAGTGGACTGGCATGTTCTTGAAGATCAGGATCCGAATGTCCATATCCAGGAGGCCCGTGAATTCTTCGGCATCATAGCGTCGGAATACGCGGATGTTCCGAATATCCTGTATGAGATCTGCAATGAGCCCAACGGAGAAACGACCTGGTCCGATATCAGAAAATATGCTTACAATGTAATCCCCCTTATCAGAGGCTACAGTCCGGATTCGGTCATACTTGTCGGCACGCCCAATTACTGCAAGGATCTCGATGTGGTATCAAGGAATCCTTTGAAGATGGATAACCTCATGTATTCACTTCACTTCTACGCGGCAACCCACAAGGAGGATCTCAGGCGTCAGTATATGTCTTCCCAGAACCGCGGACTTCCGGTATTCATCACGGAATGCGGACTCTCGGAAGCGACCGGAACAGGTATAGTTGATTTTGATTCTGCCGCATCCTGGTTTTCTCTTCTGCAGGACAATAATACCAGCTATACCGTCTGGAGCTTCTCCAATAAGAATGAGACATCGGCGCTTCTTGCGCATTATTATCAGCCTCCGGCGGAAATAACGGATGATGATCTGACACGTGCCGGAGTATGGGTACGTGATCTTCTGCAGGGCCAGGATCCCCGGAGCATTCCTGTCCCTCCGGAGGGGATCGGTATATCCAGGATACCCGCCTGGATATTAAACCCTCTCGAGACTGAGGATCTCAGTGTTGCAGTGATCTGGCCCTACATGGCTCTCAGCTGCCTTTTCTTTCTTGTCCTCTGCCTTATAGTCATACGGCTTCTGGCAATGTACAGAAAGAAGCATTACCGCGTTTATGACGATATCTTTGACGGGGACAGTGATCTCAGATCCGACAGCATATTAAAGATGGTGCTTTACCGCCTGGTCATTCTGCTGACCGTGTTTTTCACGATCCTGTACCTCGGATGGAGAGTCATGTATTCCATACCCTTCCGTTCCGGACCTCTTGCGGTCACGGGAAACATCATTCTTCTCGTTGTTGAGATCTTCGGCTTTATCGAATCAGTCATCCTCTACTACAATCTCATGGGAATGCGCTCATACCAGCTACCCGTGATCCAGGATGAGGAATATCCCGATGTCGATATTTTCATAGCCACATACAATGAACCGGCAGATCTTCTGAGAAAGACAATAAACGGATGCAATCACCTCAAATACCCCGATAAGTCCAAGGTGCATGTCTGGCTCTGCGATGACAACAGGCGTCCGGAGATGAGACAGCTTGCTGAGGAGATGCACATAGGATATTTTGACCGGCCTGACAACAAAGGAGCCAAAGCGGGAAATCTTAACCACGCCCTGAGTCTGACAAAGGCTCCCTATGTAGTAACTCTTGATGCGGATATGATACCGCGCAGCAATTTCCTGCTCAGTACGATCCCGTTTTTCATTGATGCAAAAAAGCGCTCTGAGGATCTCCCCGAGGGCAGAAAGATCATTCTCGGTCTCCTGCAGACACCGCAGTGCTTCTATACCCCGGATGTTTTCCAGCATGCCCTTTATGCCGAAAAGACTGCTCCGAACGAACAGGATTTCTTTTACCGTACCATAGAAGTAGCCAAGACAGCCTCAAATTCCGTCATCTACGGAGGTTCGAATACGGTCATAGCGCGTGAAGCCCTTGATGCCATAGGCGGCTTCTATACCGAATCGATAACGGAAGACTTTGCAACGGGTATGCTGATCGAATCAAAGGGCTATGTAAGTCTTGCCCTGCCTGAGCCTCTTGCAAGCGGCATGACTCCCCACACCTACAAGGAGCATATCCAGCAGAGAAAGCGCTGGGGACGCGGAGTCATCAGCACGGCAAAGCAGCTTCGTCTTTTCAGGAGGCCCGGTCTGTCGTTCATGCAGAGGCTCAGCTATATGAGCTCTGTCGTCTACTGGTATTCTCCGGTCAAGAACCTGATCTATCTTGTTTCTCCGCTGCTTTTTGCGACTTTTGCCATCCCCGTGTTCAAGTGCGGATGGCTCGACCTGATGATCTACTGGTTCCCGATGTTCATAATGCAGGATCTGTGTCTGAGAGCCTTCAGCAAAAATGCACTATCTCTGAAGTGGAGCGGAATATATGAGACCAGTGTGATGCCTCAGCTCCTTATCCCCGTCATAAAAGAGACCTTCGGCATAACCGCTAAAAAGTTTGAGGTTACGGATAAATCAAAGAAAAAGAGGGTCCACAAGGCTGATACCCGTTCCATGCTCCCGTTCTTTATACTTTTAGCGCTCTGTATCGCGGGCATAATACGGTCGCTCTACGTATTGAGCGTGATAAAGGCCTTTGGAATCCTGATCCTTCTGTTCTGGCTGATCAGGAATACTTACTATCTTGTAATGTCTCTCTTTCTTGTGGACGGAAGGGACAGTGACAATGACAATGTAGAGGTTATAGATGCCGAAATGATCACCATGCGCAGGAAGGATGAGAAAGACTGCAATATCTATGAAGGTATCACCACACACCTGAATGAACACAGCATAAAGGTCTATCTGGATGAAGACCGGGGTCTGAAGATTGGTGATTTCATGGAGGTTTCCATTATCACGGAAGAGCAGACGGTTATGATGGAGTGCGTCATTACAGGCAGGGTCTTTCCCCGCCGCGGTGTCTCAGCGGTTTACAGTCTGGAAATAACAGCCATAACAAAGGAGCAGCAGGAGGAGTACCTTCAGGTTCTTTATGACCGTATCCCCTCTCTCCCCCAGTCCCTGACACGCGACTACGGCATAATAGCCCACATGCTCAGGAATATAGCCTTCAGGATACTGAGATAGGATCCGTGAGCTATTCATAAAGCAGAAGGATGTTTGCAGGAGCTATACCCAGCTGCCGGGGAAGCTCCTGAGGACGCCTGTCCTTCGGCAACCTCCACCAGATGGGCCGGCTGTCCGGGCTCTGCCCCTCATAGCGGAGCAGCAGTATCCACTCAAAGGGTTCTTCCATTTCTCCTTCAAAGGTCACTGGGAAACGGTTTTCATCTGTCCTTGCATTAAGATAATGCGCACGGAAAGCCACCCCCTTAACACCGTCGCGTACCCGCTGTGCCGTCCTGAAGCTTACATTCCACTCCGGCACCCTGACCTCATATTCGCCAAGCTTTTCCGCGCGGGCGATATTTTTGCACCCGGTGATCCTTGCGCCGGCGAAAGTAGCAGGATCGGCAAATAAAGGCTTCGTCTCCCGGACCGGTGAGAATACACCGTCATCCGCTATCGTGATCTTATCACACATATGATAGGCTTCATCCCGGCTGTGCGTCACCAGAAGGATCGCACCGTCATAAGCCGCAAGCATTTCCTTCAGCTCGATCTGAAGCCGGAGCCTGAGATGCTGGTCAAGTGCGGAGAAAGGCTCATCCAGCATCAGAAGCTTCGGTTTATTGACAAGGATCCGCGCCAGTGCCGTACGCTGCGCCTGCCCTCCCGATATCCCTGAAGGCATATGCCCTGCGACATCCTCAAGCTGGAACATCCTCAATGCTTCCCCAAGCCGCGCTTCCCTCTCTTTTTTATCCTTAACTCCGTGCAGGCCGCATAGGATATTCTTACTGACACTCATATTAGGATACAGCGCATAATTCTGAAAGAGATATCCCACCTTCCGCTTCTGCGGCGGAAGGTTTATTTTCTTTCCGTGATCAAACAGGGTCCTGCCGTCAAGGACTATGCTTCCCCTGTCAGGCTTCTCGATACCTGCTATGCATCTTAGCAGCATGCTCTTCCCGCTGCCCGACGCACCGAGAACACCGGTGATGCCGCCTTCAACAGGCAGTGATGCCTTAAGCCTGAAATCTCCGAGACTCTTCTCTATATTCACTTCAAGGCTCATTTATCCACCTCTGCATGCCGCTTATCTTTCAGGCTTTTTTTCTCTCCAGCATGTTGACCGCAATGAGCACCACTGCCGAGATCGCAAGATTTACCAGCACCCAGCGGAATGCAGCCGCATCATCATTTGTACGCCACAGCTGATATACTGTTGTCGATATCGTAGCCGTGCGTCCGGGGGTGTAACCGGCTATCATGCTTGTCGCGCCGTATTCCCCCAAAGCCCGGGCAAATGCCAGTACCGTCCCCGCCATGATCCCCTGTCTGCATACCGGCATACGAATATGCCAGAATATCCATGTATTTGAAAGGCCGAGAGTCTGGGCACTGTATGCAAGCGTCCGGTCGAAGCTCTCAAATGCGCCCCGCGCTGTACGGTACATAAGAGGAAATATGATCACCATTGTGGCAAATACCGCCGACCACCATGTCATTGTAAGCTTTACCCCAAAGAGAGCGAGCAGCGGCTTTCCGATAACGCGGTTGGGTCCGAGCAGACGGAGCAGGAGATATCCCACTACCGTCGGAGGCAGGACAAGAGGCAGCGTAAGTATCGCATCTGTTACTCCCTTAATGACAGGAGGAAGCTTTGCGATGTAGTAGGCGGCACATATGCCGGCGAAAAATATGATGACTGTTGAGATCAGTGCGATCCGCAATGAATTCCACAACGGAAAAAGATCCAGCTTTGTCACATCCTTTCGGTATATCCTCAGTTCAGTACAGTGAAACCGACGCTCTCGAAAACCGCCGAAGCCTCCGGCCCCTTCAGGTATTCCAGAAATGCCTCAGCTTCCTCCGGATGCCGGCTTCCCTTCATAACAGCTGCGGGATATATTACCTGTCCGCACATATCGGTCGAAGCGGTATCAACGGACTCAAGTCCGGCTGAAAAGGCATCTGTTTCATATATTATCCCGCAGTCTGCAGCTGCCTCACTTACCTGTGTCGTTACCTCCTTGACGTTGCTCCCGTAGGTGATGCAGCCCTTTGCGGCAAGGTCATCCTCATCCAGATCGTAGTAAGCAAGTATCTTCTGCGTATACTGCCCCACGGGCACATCACTGTTGCCCATGGCAAGAAAAACGCTTCCGTCCCTGAGTCCTGACGCAAGATCATCATAGCTTTGTAT